>CAZIGO010000041.1:3185-15405 GCA_964538595.1 uncultured Chitinophagales bacterium
TTGACGACGATCCTCTGGGATACTTTTCCATATTTAGATAATATGCTGTATGAGTTGGTGCCCGCTTTTCTATTGAGTCTGGTTACAACCATAATAGTTAGTAAACTCACCTTACCACCCGTAAACAGGGGGGGTATGTTTGATAAAATGAAGGAAGAAAGAGCCGGGTATGATCAAATAATGTAGTATATTAGATATTTTAATTTTTTTTATACTGAAATGTATCTTTTTAATAGTTTTTTCGTTTATTAAATAAAAGGGTAAGTAACTTAAAATGTTGTAAATGTAGCATACAATCCTGCTTAGAACTATAAAATACTATAATTACAAACTCGTCTATGTATTGGTGGTATGTTTAGTTTTTATACTTGCCAATCAACAACAATCCTTCGCTTCACACGCTATGGCCATTGATATTTCTTATGAGTGTTTGGGAGGAGGGGAATATGCTTTTGAAGTGGATTTTTATCGTGATTGTGATGGTATATCTGCCCCCTCGGATCTTACGTTAAATTTTAACTCATCTGTTTGTGGCAATAGTTTTACGCACACGCTACCGAAAATTGATTCTCAGTCTGCTATAGAAAAGTCCCAGGTATGTCCGGAACGGCTAGACAGTACTACTTGTGGTTCAGGCAGTATATTAGGCACTGAAGTGCATACGTATCGGGATACGCTGACAATGCCTGCACAATGCCCCGATTGGAAGATCAGTTGGAGTACCTGTTGTCGAAACGATGCTATAGATAACTTAAAAGACCCTAATTCGGATATGTACTTTGAAGTGATGCTGAATAATGAAAACGGAATTTGTAATACTTCCCCCGATTACTCCTCTTCGCCGGTCCCCTATATTTGTGCGGGGGAGAAGTTCTGTTTTAATCATGGCATTACTGAGCCTGATGGCGATTCTTTATATTATGAGTTAGTAAATCCATTGGGGGGAGCGAACGATACACTGGCTTATGATAGTTCCGATGGCCCCCCTTATTACAGTCCTACTTACCCGGTTCATACCACGGATTCCAACTTTTATTTCAATAATGAAACCGGGCAAATGTGTTTTACACCGGACTCTCCTCAAACCGTAATAATTTCTATGAAAACCTACGAGTATAAAGACGATACGTTAGTGGGGACCTCAATCAGGGAGATGCAAGTATTTGTGGATAGCTGTACAAACACGGCACCGGATACCAGTGATGCTCTTTATAACGTAAGTGGAGCCACAAAGACAGCCCCCACTACCGTTGCCACTTGCCCGGGGGATTCGGTCAGCTTTCAAATAGAAGCCCAAGACCCGAATGGCGATAATGTAACAATGACTACCAACTTAAGTTCTGCTCTCCCGGAGGCTACATTTGATACTACCTGCCATTGTGATCCGGTAGTGGGGACGTTCGGATGGCGTCCTACGGCATTGGATACGGGAAGTAATTATTTTACCGTTAAACTGGAAGATGATGGATGTCCCGTATTAGGAACGCAATATTACACATATGAAGTTAAAGTACGACGTGAAACCCATGCCTTTGGAGATACTACGTATTGTTCTGTCGGAGACTCTGTTCAGCTACATGCTGTGGGAGGAAGCAGCTTTAGTTGGTCCCCTACCACAGGTCTGTCAGACCCAAACATAAAAGATCCCAAGGCAGCCCCTTCTTCAACGACCACTTATGAGATAACAAGCAATTTAAGCAACGCTTGTCAAAATAAAGACTCAGTCACTGTTAAGGTCGTGAGCGATATCAATGTAGATGCCGGACCGGCGGACACGATATGTTACCCCGATACGGTGCAGCTTAATGGATCGGTTAGTCCTTCTAATCAGTCCCCTTTTGTGTATCAATGGTCCCCTGCTGGTTCTTTATCGGATACTGCTGTTGAAGATCCCCAGGCTTATCCAGACACTACCACTACGTATAATTTTACTGTCACCTCGGACAGTGGTTGTACGGCCACAGACCAAACGACAGTAACCATCAGTGGCAGCATCCCTATAGTACAAACAACGAGCAATGAAAAAAAAGTTTGCCAAGGGGACACTACCCAGTTGCACGCGACTACATATAAGTATTTTGATAATTTTGATGATGGATTGAACAGCTTTTGGGCCGATACAGCTGGGGTGGCTTCCAATACCGGCTGTGGGTCAATGAGTGGAGATGCCCTACACTTTGAAGGAGATAATAATCGATATGCGGCGACTAAAGCTTTTGATGCAAGTACTTGTTTGAGTATTGACTTTTGTATGAAAGCAGGGGATGGGAGTGACCCTTGTGAAGACACAGAGTCCGGAGAAGATATGGTACTGGAGTATTCTACTGATGGGGGGACCACTTGGGATACGATACAAGTATTTGATGAATCTAGTCATAAAAGTTGGGGGTGTATTAATGTAAGTATTCCGGCTGCGGCCCAAACGACAAGTACTAAATTTCGTTGGGTACAGCATGATCATACAGGAAGTGGTTATGATCATTGGTCTATCGATGATGTAGCGATTAGCTGCAGTAATACAGGACTATCGTATAACTGGACCCCCGGCACTACATTAAATGATTCTACGCTTGCAGATCCTATAGCCACCATTAATGAGCCCACTACTTATGAAGTGAAAGTGGCTGATACTTCCGGGGCGCAAAAATGTGTGGCTACCAGCACGATATCTATAGGAATCGATAGCTCTACATTAGTAACTGCTGTTCAGGATACCATGCTTTGTACTGGAGACAGCACTCGCATGAAAGCTGATGTGACCGGGACTCCCCCCTTGAAGTGCAACAGTTGTGGAACGAATAGCACCACTTGTTCTAAAGCTAAAAATGATTATGATATTTGGTCGGGCACAAGCTCTACGGGTATAGAGTCACCATATGACGGTTACTATGAGGATTCTCGCGTTCAACTATTATTTCGGGCGTCAGAGTTGGACTCCGCCGGCATGAATTGCGGCACCATTACAGCGTTGGCTTTAAATGTGGCGTCAAAAGCCAGTAGTCAGGCATATAAAAACTTTACTATTAAAATGCAGTGTACTTCCATGAGTACTGTACCTTCCAGTGGTTTTGTAAGTAGTGGCTTCACGACGGTATATGGCCCAAAAGATTATAGTACTACTACCGGGTGGAATACGCATACCTTGGACAATACATTTGATTGGAACGGTACTTCTAACATATTGATTGAAATTTGTTATGATAACAATTCTTCTACCGATGATGATTATGTGTACTATACTTCCACTTCTTTTAATTCGGTAGTATATGATTACGGGGATGGTTATAACGGTTGTTCTATGAATCCAAGTCCTATTGATGACAATGAGCGGCCAAATGTACGATTTACGCATTGTGAGGCCCCGGGTAGTTCTTTTTCCTATAGTTGGAGCCCCACCAGTTTTGTGGACAGTCCTAATATTGCAAAGCCATTGGCTTATAAATCATCGGATGATTATGATACGCTCAATGTAACAGTATCCGGGGGTGAATGTACGGTCAGTGATCAGGCCATTTTGGAAAACTGTCCCCTCTTAGCGCTTGATGATGTTAGGTTTCGGGCCCGCCCACAGCGGGAGGTCGTAGATTTGACATGGACGGTTGCGAAAGAAAAAGAAGGGGTAAAACATTATAAAGTGCAGCGAAGAACTGGTCAAAATGAATTTACGAATATTGGTCAGGTGAGGGCCAAGTCTTCGGCAGGGTCGGTCAGATATAAGTTTGTTGACCGCGAGCCGGATAGGGGAATGAACTTTTATCGGCTAAAGCGGGTGCGCTACCAAGAAAAGCCCATGTACTCTGTCGTCAGGCAAGTGAATTTTAATGCTGGTGTGTTTAATGCCCAAATCTATCCTAACCCTGTCCAGGAACAGCTAAGGGTAAATATGATAGTAGTTAAAGAAAGAAAGGTGCAGTTGAATTTATACAATACCGTTGGGGAAATAATCAGACAAGACCAGATAATTCCTCGCCAAGGAAATATGTCGTATCTAATGGACCTTCACTCCTTATCCTCAGGGGTATATTTTTTGGAATTGATTTATAACGAGGGACAAGAAAGGACGTATCATAAGTTTTATAAAAAATAAATAATATCAAGCAATTTGCCCGAAGCTGGGCTTTTCTTTATAGCGTTGGGCCAGGTATTGTTTTAGAGGTTGGTGGGCTGGTTCGGTAAGATTAGGGTCATTTTGCATGATATGGCGCGCAGCTTTCCGGGCTTGCTTTAAAATAGGACCATCGGTGATGAGGTTAGCTATTTGTAAAGGAACCATTCCGCTTTGCTGAGTACCTTCGATATTGCCAGGCCCTCGTAATTCCATATCGGCTTCTGCTACTTTGAACCCGTCGTTGGTTTTTACCATAATGCTCATTCGTTGTTGAGCTTCTTCCGAAAGGTCTTCGTCTGTCATGAGTATGCAGTAGGCTTGCGCCTCACTTCTCCCCACTCGTCCCCGCAACTGGTGAAGTTGTGACAACCCAAAGCGCTCAGCACTTTCGATCACCATCACGTTCGCTTGGGGAATATCCACTCCCACTTCAATAACATTGGTTGCTACCATAATCTGGGTTTCTCCTTTTACAAATCTTTCCATTTCCATCTCTTTAGCGTCAGGTTTCATGCGACCATGTACAATGCTCATTTGATATTCGGGCCGGGGGAAGGAACGTTCAATACTTTCTATTCCCTCTTCCAAATTTTTATAATCGAGCTTTTCAGACTCTTCAATAAGGGGATAGACAATAAAGGCTTGATGGCCAGCATCAATCATTTTTTTAATAAACCCGAAAACCTTTAGGCGGGAGGCGTCGGTGCGGTGGGCGGTTTTTACAGGTTTCCGCCCCGGCGGTAATTCATCGATATTGGAAACATCGAGGTCGCCATAAAGTGTCATCGCCAAGGTCCGGGGAATAGGAGTGGCGGACATGACGATAATGTGAGGAGGCTGGTTGTTTTTTTTCCAAAGTTGGGCCCGTTGGGTCACTCCAAAACGGTGCTGTTCATCTATGATTACTAATCCCAAGTTTTCAAATTGTACCGTCTCTTCAATTAAAGCATGTGTTCCTATTAACAAATCAACGGACCCTGCTTGGGTGGCTTCGAGAATTTGTTCCCGCTTTTTTCCTTTTATCGATCCCGTTAGTAATGCAATGTTTATTGAGAAGGGATCAAGAAGTTCGCAGATCGTTTGATAATGTTGATGTGCTAATATCTCCGTGGGGGCCATTATACTGGCTTGATAATTATTGTCCAAGGCCATTAAGATGGTCATAACCGCTACAATAGTTTTACCACTGCCTACATCCCCCTGTAAAAGTCGGTTCATTTGTTGTCCAGAGCGTACATCTTTCCGTATTTCTTTAAGAACTCTTTTTTGAGCTCCCGTGAGTTCGAAAGAAAGATAATCGTGGTAAAACGTGTTGAAGTAATCACCTACCTCTTTGAAAACAAAACCTCTGTTTTTGGATTTTCGCAAGTGTCGAGATTTTAATAGCCGGAGCTGAATCATAAAAAGTTCCTCGAACTTAAGCCGTTTCCGAGCTTTGTTTTTATGTTTTTTGTTTTTGGGAAAATGAATGTCTTGCAAAGCTGTAAATCGATCGGGTAAACTAAATTGTTTAATCACATAATCGGGTAAATTTTCCGCTAGGTCGCGAGGCGAAAGTTTTTGTTGAAGGCGCTTTTGGAGCTTAACAAAGGTTTTAGTATTTAAGCCTTTGCTCTTTAATTTTTCGGTGGTATGATAGTAGGGTTGTAAAGTAGCACCGTACCGAGGGTCGAAATCAGACCATTTCTCCATATCCGGGTGAACTAGGTTGATCTTTTTTTTATAAACGGAAGGCTTTCCGAAAACCACATATTCCTCTCCTTTTTGCAAGGACTTTTTTAACCATTTTAGCCCCTTAAACCAAACCAATTCTATAATGCCAGTATCATCCTGGAACTGCCCAATTAAGCGGGTATTTTTATATCCCCCCTTCTGGCCTAGGCTTATCAGCTTTCCGCGCAGCTGAACATGGGATTGTTGAGGATGAATATTTTTAATTTTATGAAAAACAGTACGATCAACGTAGCGGTAGGGATAATGATGCAGTAAATCCTTGAAAGTAGCGATATTTAACTCCTTTTTTAGCAATTTGGCTCGTTTGGGACCTACTCCTTTTAAGTACTCAATTGAGGTGTCCAGGATACTATTTCTTGAAGCTTTAACTGTCATAGAGGAGATACTCACCGGTTATAAGTACTAATTTCATTAATCGACTCAACAACCGCAAAAGAAAACAGCATTACTTATCAACAAAACCCCTAATACGGGCTGTAAATAAATCAGTTGATAGGTTTCCATTGTAAAGTGTTAATTATTTTTTTAATATCTTTTTTAACAAAGTTGACGACAGGTCGGAGAGAGTCAGCATTAGGTGGGTTTCTAAAGTAGAGTGCTCCGCGTAAAAAGTAATTTTGACTGTCCGTGAGGAAAAATTGAATAGGAGAGGCGGCATTTCCCCCTACCTTATAGTATATACCGTAAACATCATGTTTTTTTACAGACAAACGAACTTGATCGATATATTCCGCTTTTACGGTATGCTTAAAAGTGAGAGTGTGAGTTTCAGATAATACTTTCCCTAATTTTTGTCCTTCTCGCTGAAGGGATTTGAAGCTCATGTAAATATTCCCGTTTAAAGGGGAGAGCTCAATATTAAACCAACATGGATGGGGAGGGGAAAGGGTATCAAACGAAGCAGTGTCCTTAACTATTTTAGCGTAGCTGGGATACTTAAAGGTAAAGGGACATTGTGCTCTTTTAAATTTTTTATAACCCGATCTTTCAGGAAAGGTTAACCGGGGGTAACCCTCTGGTTTGGGAGAATGACTTTCTTGAAAACAACTTGTGAATAAAAAAATAAAAAAGAGAAGTATTGTAGATCGCCACATAATAAGTCAGTTTTTATCGGGTGCTTTTTGTTCGGGGGCTTGTTCGGAAGGGGGTTCGGAGGTTTCTTCCTCGACCTCTGAAGAAATGATCAGACGAATTTTGTTAATACGCTTTTTACTCACTGATTCAACCACAAAGGTAAACAATCCAAATTGTATCTTTTCTTTACGTTGGGGAAGTTTCCCTGCTAGCTCAAGTATTAGGCCTGCCAATGAATCGGCCTCCCCCTTTACTTCATCAAAATAAGTATCGGGCAATTCGAAAAAATCGGTTAAGTCACTCAATAATGTTTTCCCTTTAAAAATGTAATTATCTTTGTCAATCTTGACAAAACTGGGCTCTTCTTTATCATACTCATCCTTTATATCACCGACGATCTCTTCCAATATATCCTCAAGCGTAACGATACCCGAAGATCCCCCATATTCATCAACTACTATAGCCAAGTGAACCTTTTTTTGCTGAAATTCTTTAAGTAAGTCACCAATCTTTTTTGTTTCGGGCACAAAGAAAGGCGGTCGGATCAGTTGGGGCCAATGTATATCTTCTCCCCCGTTGAGATGTTCTAGTAGATCTTTTGTGTATAATATGCCTTCTACATTATCAAAAGTATCCTTGTATACCGGAATACGGGAATAACCTTCTTTTTTTATCGTTTTGAGGAGTTTATCGAACTCCATTTTATTCGGTATGGCTAATACATCTACCCGGTTGACCATAATTTGTTTAACGGCAATATTACCAAAGCTGAGCAACTCCTTTAATATCTTCTTTTCCTCTTGTGTGGCAGATTGAGAGGTAAGATCTATGGCATGATCAAGTTCTTCTAACGTTATATTGTGTTTTTGTTGATCAATACGGCGTTCTAAAAGGGTCGTTGAGGAAACAAGCAATAAGTTGAGGGGGTAGAATATTTTTTTGAGAACGGCAAACGGGACGGCCATAAACTCCGCTAACTTGTCGTTGTTTTGGGTGGCATACGTTTTGGGAGTAATTTCTCCAAAAAGGAGTATGAGAAAAGTGATCAAAATAACTTCTACAAAAAATTCTAAGAAGGGATAAGGGGTTAGGTTAAACCAAGTAAATAAAACATAGGAGCTAGTAATAATTATAGCTATGTTGATAAGATTGTTAGCAATAAGGATAGTGGATAACAAGAAACGAGGGGTTTCCATTAATTTTACTACGGCCATTCCCGTATAACCGCCGTGTTCTTTTAAACGCTTAAGATCTTTGTGGGTAAGAGAAAAGAAAGCTACCTCGGAACCGGAAACTAAGCCAGATAAAAAGAGTAGACCGGCAATCACTAATATGTTAGCCCAGAATGTAAAAGATAAGGGGTGCTCAACAATTTGTAAGGGTAGTATTAATCCCATAAAACCTATCCCCTTATATATATTTTGTTTTCTGGGGAAAGGGGAGGAAGATAGGAGAGACAGAGATTTATAAGATATAAAATCCATTAATGGTTAAAGTATCTCTAAATAAGTGAGAGCAGATAAAGATATTCTTGTGTAGTATTAATATAAGAATTTACTACAAGAGAAGTAATAATAACTGCCCTCCATTTTGTTAAAAGGGTAAGTCATCTAAGGCTTCATCACTCTCGTCCTCCTCTTCAGGAGGGGAGGCGGGAGTACTCTGTTGGGGAGAAGGTGAAGAAGATACCGGCGAGGGCGAATCGCTTTTCTTGTCTAGCATGGAAAGCTCATAAGCGTTGATTTCTGTAGTATAGCGTTCATTACCGTTTCGGTCTTCCCACTTGTTTGTCTGCAGTCGTCCTTCCACAAATATTGTATTCCCCTTTTGAAGATATTTTTCGGCTATTTCGGCCAGGCGTCCCCACAATACAATGCGGTGCCACTCTGTATCTTCTCGTTGCTCTCCGTCGCGCGTAGTATAGCGACGGTTTGTGGCCACACTCAGGTTGGCGACGGTTTGGTCATTATCCAAATGTCTAACTTCAGGGTCAGCCCCTAAATTTCCTACTATAATCGCTTTATTAACTCCTCTCATTGGATTAAATTTTGTGTTTTACAATTTATTTTAAATGTAAAGGTAATATCTTTTCCTCAAGATAACAAACAATTATTTTAGGAAAAGCATAATCAGGCAATTCTTCTTGTTTTATTTTAAGCAAGTTATTAGTTGAAAAGCGAGCTTCCTCTATTTGATAGTGCCAAAATACGGCATAAATATGTTGATGACTTAATGTTTGTTTCTGTATATCAGAAGTTTGTTGGAGAGAGTAACCTTTTTGGGGAAAGAGCTGTTGCCACTCGTCTGTCTTTTTCAACTCAGTTAGTTCAGGGATATGGTTCGTTTCTATAAGGGGAAATTCATATAAGTTACGCCAAATATCATTCTCCCCTCGCTTCTGTATATAATAATAGTTGGAAGGAGTACGAAGCACCAAATAATTAAAATACCGCTTTTTCTTCTTCTGTTTTTTTGATTTAACGGGGTAGTTGTGAACCTTTCCCGCTTGCAGTGCTTGGCATTCCTCCTGTAAGGGGCAAAGAAGGCAAGCTGGGTTACGCGAGGTGCAAAGTTTAGCCCCGAACTCCATTATAGCTTGGTTGTGAGTATCGGGTTGTTCTTTGTCAAGTAATTTCTGGGCTAATTGGGAAAACTCTTTTTTACCGGCTGTCGTATCAATAGGGGTAGAAATAGCAAAGAGTCTTGAAAGAACACGAAACACATTGCCATCTACGACAGCGTGGGGTAGCTTGAAAGCAAAAGAGGCTATAGCGGCTGCTGTATAAGGTCCCACTCCTTTCAGTTTTTTTAAATCTTTGTAGTTATTAGGAAAAGTGCCTCCAAATTCATGGACTACTTGTCGTGCGGCTGTCAATAGGTTGCGAGCCCGGTTATAATATCCTAATCCCTCCCACATTTTTAATATTTCATCTTCAGAAGCAGCGGCCAGATCTTCTACAGAGGGGTAACGGTTGACAAACTTTTTAAAGTAGGGAAGCCCTTGTTGAACCCGGGTTTGTTGGAGTATAATCTCTGATAACCATATTACATAAGGGTCGTTGGTGGCCCGCCACGGCAACGCCCTTTTGTTACGATGATACCATTGTATAAGATGTTGAGAAATGTGTTTCAATGAACCCATAGGCGTTTCAAATAGGATAAAAATTATAGTTGGTTTATCAAACTAACATAAAAAAACGAAATTTGTGGATACGATATAAAATAGCAGGTGTTATTATTAACTCACTCACTTTTTTCACAAAATTTAAACCTCATGCGTAAAGCTGAAGTTATAGATAAGATAACCGAAGAAACAGGTATTCCGAAAGTGGATGTGAAAATGACTGTAGAAAAGTTTTTTGATGTAGTTAGAGATACAATGGTAGAGGGGGAGGATGTTCATTTTCGTGGATTTGGTATATTTAAAGTAAAGAAAAAAGCCCGCAAGTACGGCCGCGATATCAAGCGAAACGTTACGATAGAAATACCAGCACGGATGGTGCCTTCTTTTCAGCCTTCTAAAGCGTTTGTAGAGAGAGTAAAAGAGAACTTAAAACATAAAGTGGAGGAAGAAAACAAGGATCTCAACACAAAAGAAAACAATCAGTAGTGGGAAAGAATCAATGGATAGCTGTTAGCATAAGTGCCTTGCTGATATTTGCTCTTTTTTATTGGGGAGAAACCACCTATTTAAAAGAAAAAAAGGAGCAAGATGCGATTTCTAAACCTCAACAGTCTGCAAACAGCCAAGGAGATTCGTTGGTTCCTTCAGCAATGAAGCAACGAGCCATGAACCAACTGCCTGCTACTAAAAAGACTGTAATAAAAGACCTCTATCAGGAGTTGAAGAAAAAAGAGTCGGATACGGGGCATGAGAAAACACTTCGGAATATAGCCCATTTTTGGCAACATAACAATGAGCCAGTTTTGGCCGGCCATTACTTTAAAGATTTGGGCCAGCGGATGCAAAAGACCCGTTATTGGAAAAGAGCTGGGGAACTTTATGAACTCGGGTTTCGGGGTGAGCCTGACAGCTCACGAGTACCTTTGGCACAAAAAGCTATTCATAGTTATAAAAAAGCATTATCTTTATCACCGGATGATCGTTCTCTGAAATTAAAACTGGCCACTTGCTATACTGATGGAACTCAACAAGTGATGAAAGGAGTGCAAATGTTGCTTGATATAGTGGAAAAAGACTCCATGCACGTGGAAGCCAACTTTCACTTGGGCCGATTAGCCATACGCTCCGGGCAATATAGAAAAGCTACAGAGCGATTGAAAAGAGTGGTCAAACAGGATTCAACGAACTTCAGGGCTTGGTTATTGTTAGGACAAACCCAGTTACAGCGGGGCAATAAAGAAAAGGCCGTGAGAATATTTAAGCGAACGAAGTCCTTTGTGAAAGATTCAGCGCAACGAAATAAACTCAATCAATACATAAAAAATATAACTAACGCTTAAAGGAACGCTACTTATGTTTGGCAGTAAAAAAATATACATTACTTTGTTTTTTTGCTTTATTACTATCCACCAACCTTTAAACGGTAGAGTCCCTCTATAGGGTGTTTTTTTTTAATCTACTGTAACAAGAAACCCATCATACTGGGTTTTATTTTTATTTAAACCGGCCTTATTGGTTGTAAGTCTGGGGAGCTGTCCAATAATAAGTAAGCGTAGTACTATGCAATTTGTATATACGACTGTTAACTTAAAAATTAACTTATTTGGATCGTTCATTAATAATTAATGCTAAAGAAGAAGATATTGAAATTGCACTGCTGGAGAACAATCAGCTTGTAGAGTTTAGTAGGGAAAAAGAGAAAACCCAGTTCACAGTAGGTGATTTATATTTGGCCCGTGTAAGAAAACTGGTCAAAGGGTTAAATGCTGCTTTTGTGGATGTAGGATACGAGCGAGATGCTTTTCTTCATTATACGGATCTTAGCCCGAATATCCGATCTATCCTAAAGTATACCCACCATGTGTTGGCGGGAAAGCAAAAGACCCATCTCTTACGAGATTTCAAGTTTAAAAAACAAACTTCTAAAAAGGGCAAGGTAACCGATGTGCTGGGAACCAACAAACTGATATTGGTACAAATAGAAAAAGAGCCGATCTCTTCTAAAGGGCCTCGATTAAGCTGTGAAATCACCCTGGCAGGCCGGTATTTGGTGCTTTATCCCTTTAATGATATGATCGGGGTTTCTAAACAAATCCGGTCGCGCAAAGAACGCAAACGATTAAAGAAATTAATTAAGAGCATAAAACCCAAGAATTTCGGTGTTATTGTGCGAACAGCTG
>CAZIGO010000042.1:0-6407 GCA_964538595.1 uncultured Chitinophagales bacterium
GGAGGAAGATAATTGTAGGTAAAAGTAGTATAGTTAATTCCGCGCTATCTCTAAATATTTTGTTTCTTCCCCATACTGTTCGTAGCGCCCCCGCTACGAACGAAGACAAGAAATCGATCTTAATCAAACCATGGCGACCTGCATAAGACCGTGCACTGCTGTAAACATAATCCTCCGGCTCATATACAAATCCTGCCCGGGCCGGATTTTCGTGAATATAATTCAATCGTTGATCGATCATCGGGTTGGTATTCAAAGCAACCGGGTGATTCCCATACTGTTCGTAGCGCCCCCGCCACGGACAGAGGGGATTTTTATGTCTTTAAGGGTTTTAACAAATCTTCAGACTCAGGTCACACTGGTTAATGGATAATTGTTCACTTTGTCGGCAGTCATCTTCAGCAATGTCCAACTCCTCTATAGCCAATAAATTTGCAATTTTTTCAAATCGGTGAGGCTACAGTATTATAATATCTGTCGGTATAAATTTTGTTTTACGGAATTTAATTTTATCTTTAATATTGTTAATATGTCTGAGTTTAAATAATAATTGCAACACAAAGGACCTTTAAGTTTGAAAACATGGGGCTTGACGAAAACATCTGCCCGATATCTCAGCAATTCGGCAATTGTATATGCCACATACATCGGAGGCAGAAAGACCAATAAAAAATGATTATTCACTAAAAATAAGTTTATTTACTCAAAGCACCTACTATGCTATACTTTAAATCTTCAAGTTTATTGGTAATGTTATTTTTTTTGTTTTATCTATCACCTTCTCAAGCACAAATGCAAAAGGAGTGGGAGGATATGTACGGTTTCAGTGATTATGATGATGGAGTAGATATCACGATATCTGATAATGGGTATAGTTATGTGTTTGGGGAAGTAGAACTTAGTTATAATAGTTATGCATTGATAAAATATGATAAATACGGCGACACCGTATGGACTTCAACATATTCAGGTGGCGGTTCTGACAGTCCAGAAGATATGGAATTATTAGCAGATAGTGGCCATATTTATGTGACGGGGAGAACTTATGAATCAGCGACTTCGTCATATGATTATACGACTATAAAATACGACACAGCTGGAAATATGATCTGGAAACAACATTATGATACGTTGAATGATGAAGCTAAGGTTATAAGTGTAGACCGTATGGGCAACGCCTATGTAACGGGTGACCCGGGCAATAATATTGTAACCGTTAAGTATTCATATGATGGAAATAAGTTATGGGATATTCATTACGATAGTGACTCAACTTCATCCAGTGAATATGTTTCTGATTTAGCATTAACGGCTCAAAACCGCGTGGTGTTTGGGGGGAGAATCACTTTTCAAAATCATTATGGAGGTGGTCACGGGCATTTTGTCATCGCTCAATACGATAGTAGCGGCACAAAAATGTGGGATGATGTATATATAGGGAGTACAGACAGTTCGGATGTTTTGAATGACTTGGAAGTTGATAAAGAAGGGAACGTGTATGTTGGTGGCTCTACTCACAACGGAACAGACTATGATATGCTACTTGTCAAATATGACAGCACAGGAACGATACAATGGGAAAAGACCTATGACAGCGGAGTTGATGAAGTGGGCCATGATGTAAAAATAGATGGTTCAAACAACATTTATATATCAGGGAATACTGATAATACTTCAAATGATGATTTAGTAACAATTAAGTATAATAGTAGCGGTGTCCAACAATGGGTGAACACTTTTGATAAGGCCGACAGTACAGATGATGTACGAGCAACTTTGATGGAAGGAGAGGACTTGTATATTGGTGCTGAAAGTATAGATTCCAATGGATATAAGTCTGCGATCGTGGTCAAATACGATACACTTGGCAATCAAACAGGGCTGTTACAAAATACCTTTATGGAAAGGTTACGGAACATGTCAATTCATCCTCAATATGGATTACAATTAACAGGAGAAGGTTGGAACGGGGGAAACAAAGATGATATATATACGGCCAAGTATTGTATCCCACCGTCTATAAATGCTCTTCCAGAGGATACTATCGCGGTTTGTGGCTCCAATGTCAATTTGAACGCCAGTGGGGGGGAGTTATATCGTTGGTCGCCCAGTACCGGCTTATCGGATACGACGGTGGCAGCTCCCACAGCTACCGTTGACAGCAATAATATAACGTATACGGTACGCGGTTATGACAGTGCGGGTTGTTCCAGTCTTGATACCACCTCGATCAGCATTAATAATATACAACCTGCTTTTGTAGTAGATTCTCCTCGTTGTAATGGTGATACCACACAGTTTTGGGACACCAGTGTTGTTCCGCCAGAAGATAGCATTACCGCTTGGGATTGGAGTGGCGACATAAGTTCAACAAAAGAAAATCCTGAAGTAGAATTATCCAATACGGTAACTAATAAAGTAAGGTTAAAGGTAACGAATAAATATGGTTGTGTTTATCAAACTCAACAATCTTTTGAAGTATCGGGTGTTTTCGCAAGCATAGATTATCCTAATGACCGGTCATTATGTGTAGGTGAACAACTCCAATTTCAGCATCAATCTTCAAGTTATAATTCAACTATCACTAACACCTACTGGACCTTTAGTGATGGGGATACCTCTACTCAAAGTTCACCATTTAAGCAATACGATACAGCAGGCTACTACTATGAGCGCCAATTAAGAGTTACTGATAATTATGGTTGTGTTGATTCCATCACACAAGCCGTCGGCATTACTGTGCACAAATATCCTGACGCGGATTTTTCTCATACAAATCAAGGCAATTATACTATTCATGTTGATGCCTCACCGTCAGAGAATTGTGATGGATGTCATACTTATGAGTGGAATATAGGTAGCGCCACTTATAATGGGGAAACCGCTCAACATACTTTCAACTTATCCTCTAATACGGTCAAAACTATCTGTTTAACCGTTGAAAATAAATGTACTACAAGTGATACCTGTAAAGATGTACTCATCACCGAAAATACGGGTACGGGTATTAAGTCTTTACACACTGCTCCCTGGGTAGATATTTATCCCAATCCCAACAGCGGTATTTTCCACCTACGGTTGAGCAACGAAGTGGAGCGGCCGGTAACGGTTACTGTATTGGATGTCACCGGTAAGGCTGTTTATCGAAAAGTAATTGACGAAGTTCGAAACAACAAGCAACAACATACAATACGCTTGGATAACAGGGCTACCGGCTTATATAATGTCAAAGTACAGTCGAAAGACGCCGTTCGGTTGCAACGTATCATGGTGGAGTAAGTTAAGGAACGTTGCATTTGCTTTTTGAACTTCCGTTGGATTGAACTAAAAAATTACATTTACACGCTGTCCCAAAAGTACGAACAGTACAGGGGACTGTCCAAAAATGCATGATGGTAACGACGGGAAATAGTTAATGATCGGACAACGTCACCTTGCCCGTGTGGGTATGCCCCGGCGTATGCAAGCGGTAAACGTAAATGCCCGGCGGAAGGTCGTGGACATCCAGTGCGTTTTGATGGCGCCCCTTGCTTTGGTGAGGATGACGGTCAAATTTGACTATTCGCCCTTTGGAATTATAAAGTTTAAACATAACCGCCCCGGTCTGCGATAACTTATATTGAAACATAATTTGTTGTTCGGCCGGGTTGGGGTAAATGGAGTGGACCAATGCGGAGGGAGAGGAAAAACCGGTGCTGGAATCTATTTCTTTGTGCGTCACCTGCACTCGCTCGGAGTCGACTTGCACGATGACCGAATCGTAGGCGGTCCCTTGTTGGGAAATGGAGAAGTCGTTCAGTCCGCCGGTGTCGACGGGTTTGCCGGGAGCATCGACGATCACCCGGTAATTGCCTTCCGGTAGGCCTGAAAATTCAAAAATACCCGAGGAGTCGGATTGCATAGATTGATAGATACTGTCACGCCCTGTTTCAACGATCGCACAATTGACATTAGCCAGGGGATCCCCTTGCGTACGTTTGTTCCCCTCGTAATTTTTTCCTTCGATCACCTTGCCTTTGATCTGTCCATTGCCGGATTGAATTGATCGCCGCTTTTGCAGGACAATGGAAATATCACTGGTGTCCGTGTTGAGCACCGGAACTACTGTCGAAGGTTGCCAATTTATCAGGGAAGGATAATAAGTGGTCAGCAGGGTGTCAGAAAAGGTAGGGTAAGCTTGGATAAGATAGTGGCCGCAGGCACTGTCTATCATATAGGGGTCGTCGGCAGTGCTCATTAACGTGTCGCGGCTTTCGAGCGTGACATCGTTAGTGGCGGTGTCCAGCTGGTAAGCATGGACGAAAGTTTGGTTATCGACGGGGGAGAGGGTAGTAGGATGTAAGACACTGCCGCTAATAGTGTGATGGGTATCTGTAGAGAGGTGGATGGTCAGGATACTGTCACAGCCCTTGGCATTGGGGATGGTGTCGTGATAGGTGCCGCTGCTGGTATAAGTGGCCGATCCACTGGGAACGGTATAACTACAGGCGACGGGTTGAAGGGTGTCATAGGTATTCTGACAGATTTTTACCGTCCATAAATCGGCGCCCCCCTTATTGGGTCCACTGACATCACCGTCGGACGACGTACTATAGCCGGTCGTTACATAACCGCCATCTATAGTGGATGTAATAGCGTAGGCTGCTTCATCGTAACTTCCGCCGTAAGTATTTTCCCATTCGATCAGGCTATCTTTGGATAATTTCAACACCCAGTAATCACTGTTCCCGGAGCCGCCGACCTTGTGGCCTATATCCCCATCATAGGACTGAGTGGTGGCTCCTACAATATAGCCACTGTCCGTTGAGGCGAGTTCCACGGAATAAGCATAATCAGGACTGCTTCCGCCGTAATTGTTTTCCCATTCTAAGGTACCATTAGCAGACAATTTGAGGACCCAAACATCATTCCAACCCTTACATGAGTCACTTACGTCATAGTCTGAGGATTCTGTAGATCCGGCTACTATATAACCGCCGTCCAAGGTCTGTCGAACCGATCGGCCGATATCTACATCACTTCCTCCGTAGTGTTGCTCCCACATAATTTTCCCGGTATCGTTTACCTTCACCACCCATATATCTTCTTTCCCATAATTGCCGCCGACATCTTCACCGGAAGATTTAGAAAAGCCGGCCATAATATAACCGCCGTCTGATGTTTGCTGAACTGAATTCGCTTCTTCATTACCATATCCGCCGTAAGCTTTTTCCCACAACACTTTCCCGGTATCATTTAATTTAACGAGCCAATATTCGTGATAGGTATAAGGACCATTGCCGGCACCGGCCAATATATACCCCCCGTCATTGGTTTTGTCCATAGCACGCAGCTCTTCACTTGCAGAAGTTCCATAATTAGATTCCCAAGACAAAGTACTGTCAGGGCCCAGCTTGGCAACCCAATAATCAAAATATCCATTATTGCCGCCGACATCACCGCTGGAGGAGTTGGATTTACCGGCTACAATATATCCTGTCGAAGTAAATTCAATGGCGTTGGCGCGATCCGTACCGGCTCCTCCAAAATTATTTTCCCATTGCAGGTTACCGGATTGGGACAATTTGGTGACCCAGTAATCTCGAGCTCCATTATTTCCCCCGACATCGCCATTGGCAGAGTCTGCTGTACCGGCGATGATAAAGCCCGTATCAGGGGTTTGCTGAATAGAGTAGCCGACATCTGCCCCCGTTCCGCCGTAGTTTACTTCCCATTCAATTCCCTGGGCTTGCAAAGAAAGGTAAAATGACAGGCCGCATATTAATAGGCTGGTGACAAAGAGTTTTAATAAAGCGTTCTTATTGACCCTTTGTTGTTGTTTTGGATGAGCGAAAGGATAGTCTGTGATTTGATTCAATAACATCATAAAAGTAAACCTGATTCAACTGATAAATGCCTTTAACCAAACTAAGAAAATTTGAGATATAGTACAAATTTAAAATAAGATTCTGGAAGGATAAATTTCTGAATTACAAATATACAATGAAAAGGGGGGCTTGTTAATTGTTGAAAGGGGAGCTGCAATACGGCTCCCTCCTCTGAACCTCGGCCGGCCCGGTGGTACTTATCAGGGGGGATCAAAGCGGGCATATGATTGAATAACCGGGTAACGGAATTGGAAAGACCACTCTTATTTTATTCACCCTCTTTTCGAGGAGGGGGACCATGTATAAACTGCTGGAAAGTCAGAGGATCACTTTATCCCTCAGTGGGAGGAGTAACCAAAAAATAGAAACAAGGGAGGGGGACAGTGTAGAGGAAGGTATTTTTTATTATTTTTGGAATTAATCAACTGATGTTCCTCTCATGAACTTCCGCGAAAAAGTACACCATGTTATCTTTAAACATGATACCGGTCCCTCCCAATCCTTCGATATTGTCCTGATCGGGGCTATTCTGCTAAGTGT
>CAZIGO010000042.1:6417-15029 GCA_964538595.1 uncultured Chitinophagales bacterium
GAAAGTATACCTACTCTCCGTCATCAATATCCTAACTTCTTCATTATCACGGAGTGGATCTTTACAGGATTGTTTACTATTGAATATGTGGTGCGCATTTGGTCGACGGATGAGAAGAAGCGATATGTCACCAGTATATGGGGCATTATCGACTTGTTGGCTATCCTGCCCTCCTATATTGGTATCCTTTTGGGGGGATATCATTACTTGTTGAACATTCGCGTATTACGGTTGCTGCGCATATTCCGGGTATTGCGGTTAGTCAATTTTATTCAAGAGGGCCGGTTGCTGGTGCGGACGATGAGGGCTAGTTTTTACAAGATCGGTATTTTTATGTTCTTTATGACTATTGTGATTTTTGTGTTGGGCACTGTGATGTATGTGGTAGAGGGGGAGAATCCGGTTTTACGAGCATCCCCGAAAGTTTGTATTGGGCTGTCGTTACCATATCCACGGTCGGCTATGGCGATATTAGTCCGCAGACTCCCTTGGGGAAGTTTATTGCTTCCTTCATCATGTTATTGGGTTATACAATTATTGCTGTCCCCACCGGTATTGCTACCTTTGAGGTTACCAAAAAGATGAACGAACGAAGTGAAATTCGCTGCCAGAATTGTGGGGTGCTCAATGTGTTGGATGCCAATTACTGCATAGAATGCGGGGAGCCGTTGGCCCCCTCTGATATTGGTGGCTCATAAACTTCAAAAAAGCAAAGGAAAATGCCACCACTTGCTTGAACGTTCGCTGGTCCGGTAGTACTTGTCGGGAGACCCTACTCGGTGGTAGCACTGGAAACCGGATAATTAGATTGCGAAGAGGGCGTTTATCGCTCATTTCTTCATTATTCCTCTGCCCCTTAGAGAGGATATTGTGTTAAATAACTTGCTTTCATCCGGTAGCGGATAGAGGCGGTGAGTTATTGATTAAGAGAGTCGTTCAAAGGGGAAGGGGGGCAACTTGTTTCTCTTAATCGGTGAGCTCCGCATTAAAGAGATATTTCCGCTTGTTGAATTGCTTGACCAATAATTTTTGCAATGACTTGTTATCGGTCATATACGCAAACATCTTTTCCCGGGCTCTTTCTACGCGCTTGGCTTTGGATACCTCCTTCAACTTTTTCCCCAGCTTTTTGCGATAATTCAAAAACTGTTTCCAGTAGGCACCGGTGGGGTGTTTGTCGGATATACCAGGCATATAGAGGAAGATGGTTTGATAGGCGAGGGCTTCCAAATATCGATATTGAATATTGGAGCGCTCCGGGAAAAAACCGTGCCAGTCTACCCCCGAACAAACCTTATACATCACTCCGCCTTCATCATTGAGTCGCCAGGCATAGAAAAATTTAGAGCTGATGTTCAGCATCTCTTTTGATGTGAAGTGTAATTTCGCCGCCCCCTCAAACGCTCGTAAAGTATCCCCCCTCGTCGGCAGGTAGTTGTTAACAAGGTTCAGAAACCAGGTATTGAATAAATCGTCGTTTTTTAGCTTTTTGACGAAGTGGTTGTTCAGTTTGACCGAATCTTCCCCGTATTCTTTTAATGAAGCAGACGGCTCAAACCCGAGGTAATTGGACGTCAGGTAGGAAAAAAAGAAGTGGTTTTCGTTGATCAGTCCGGCCAGGTAATGGGTGTCCGGTAACGTATAGATGTCAATAGTCACATGGGGGGAGTCATATTGCGCATAAAAAATATTGCTGTATTCATTTTTAATGTCGTCAGGAGTATAAGCGCTTAAATGGGTGAAGCAAAAACATCCGAGAATAAGGAAGAGTATCTTTTTCATTGTTTGGTGATTTTAGATTAAACAAGTCATTTAAAACGAGCAAGGCAGTAGCAAAGTAGAAATCCCCCGGGAACTCTCTATTCTACCCATTGGAGTGAAAGAGAGTTAATTTTCCCCTATTCTGGGGCTTCCTTCAACTCCTTGATTATCTGATTATTAAATTGCGCTTTTGTCAACCCTAATTGTTGATGAATTATTTCATACAATTCCTTACGGCTCCCCACCGTTAGGAGCTGCTTAATGCCGGAAGCGCCCTTTTCTTCATAAATCCACTTGCAAATAATTCCCCCTGTCACGTAGTAAGGAGTGGAAAATTTGTATTTCATGCCGTAGTCATACTCTTGATTGAATATGTCAGTAAATGTCACTGTATCATTGTGGGCCCACCTTGTAGCCACCTTCGTCCTGGCGGAATCAAAGCTCATGCCGCCAGGACCTGCTAAATAAGTGGCCAATCCCTCATTAATTATTCCAAGCGTATTACTGTCCTTGGGGACGGGGAACAGCATGTGCACAAATTCGTGGGGGTTCCATTCGGATCCATAGCTGCTTAACATAAAACCACAACGGGCATTGGCCATGGCTTTGGAAGAGGTAGCTTTATAGTCGAAGTTTAGCAGGCGCAAGTATTTATCCGGGGAAGAGGTGAGATAGTAATCAAACGGTGCTATTTCGATATTAAATTGTTGGGCGATTGAATCACAGAATTGCGCTGACTTTTCCGCCAGCTTTTGATCATAATCGTGGGAAGGGGGGTAAATAAAGTTTATGTATTTATATGATTGGCGGTGCCAGTGCCGCGTCACTTCGTTCATGGCATTTTGTAAGCGCCACTCCCCGTTTTCCTGAACCGCATAATGGATGGTTATCCACGGGGGATTCATCTCATCCTGGGCGGCATTGTTTACTTCTTTCCGGTAAAACATCGTGCGGATCTTGTATTTGTCCCGGACCGGGTCGATAGAAAGGATATTGATTTTGTAGGGTTTCAATACCTCAAACGCATTTTGGCGCCTATAGATAAAAAAGGCGCTGTGATCAAAAAAATTCATACACTTACTATACCGTTCTCTTTCTTGCTTACTCCAATAAGGATTTTTATAAAATGAATCAGGGCGGGAATGTAGATAGTTTACATACAGGTTATATACCTCCCGTATTTTGGGTTGACTGGTATCCACCCGAACATTGACACTTATATCTAAGGGGGTTTCTTGTCCTCCAGCGACTACAATGTGTAAAACAAAGGGGAGGAAGAGGAGGAACTTATATTTTATAGGTTTTATCATTTTTTTAAAGCAACTTGAATGGTTCCCTTATAGGTTTAGGGTGAGTTAAGTGGGTTAACTTTTCTTGTTGCTTATTAAATTACAAAAATTTGTCAATAAATTAATATAACTTGTTCTTATGGGAGTGGGAGAGCGATGTTTACCGCTCTCCTTTGTCACCCAAGATGAGGGGGTATAACCTTATACTTCCCTTGGGCTGGTTGTAATACAGGAATAGATTTAAGAGAAAGAAAATTTCTACTATTTTCCTTCATTGATCTTCATTTAAACAGGTAATTGTGTTATTTGAAGAAAAACGGAAGGGTTGCTTTATGAATTTTATAAACTTCTTTTATATTAAAACAAGATATTATCTTAATGCTCGATTTGCGGTATATACCATCCTTGGTTTTTCTCCTTTTCAATTTGCTAATTTGCAATATACCCATTGCCATTGGTGGAACTGACTTACCTAAAGAAAAACAGCAGACCATTGACTCGTTGCAACGAGTCCTTGCAAATCCACCCCATGATACCACCAAAGTCAAGGCCCTCAATAATTTGGCCTGGGAATTTAAAGACACAAATCCCGATACTGCTCTCTCGTTCTCGCGTCAGGCCTTACAATTAGCACAAAATATCGGTTGGCAAGAAGGAATTGCTAACGCTCACCATAGTATAGGGGGGCGGTTAAAGGATAAAGGTGATTACGCTTCCGCGCTAACTCATTATTACAAAGCATTGGCGATCTGGAACCGGCTGGACGATCAGAGAGCAAAAAATACTACCCTTGCTAACTTAGGGAATGTTTATTTAGACCAAGGCAACTACTCCAAGGCCCTCGAAAGTTATTTTAAGTCCTTGAAATTTAAACGAAAATTAAATGACCAAAGGGGGATCGCCATAACCCTTGGCAATATCGGGGTAGTTTATAAAAAGAAAGCCCAATACTCCAAGGCCTTAGAGTACTATTACAAAGCGTTGGATACGAGCAAAGAATTGGGAGCAAAACGATTAATGTCAATTTGGTTAAATAATATCGCCAATGTCTATTCTGATCAAGGCAGATATCCGAAAGCGCTGGAATACTATCTTAAAGCATTGAAGATCAGAAAAAAGTTAGGGAACAAAAGGGGCATTGCTGGTACGCTTGAGAATTTAGGATCTATTTATGATGAGAAAGGGGATAATACTAAGGCGCTCAAATATTATCAGAAAGCATTGAGCATTAGTAAAGAATTAGGTGATAAGTCTCTAACCGCCATTGCGCTTAGCAATATTGGTAATATTTATAAAAATCAAGAAAACTATGTTAAGGCCCTTGAGTATTATAACCAGGCGCTAAGAATAAAGAAGAAAATGAAAGTAAAATCCTCTATTGCTTTTACTTTGGGCAGGATCGTTGAGTTGTATACGCGTGTTTATCAACAATCGGATAGCGTTAGAAAGCTGTTTCTGAAAGCTACCTTCCCGCAGTTGCCGACAGAAGAATTCCAGGGACCTTCCTCTTATCGTGCGGGCCGCCTATTATTGGACACCGCTTTTACTATTCAGAGAAAGGCTTTGGAGATCAATAAAGAAATAGGGGCAAATAAGAATATATCAATTAATTATAGAAATATTGGATATATTTTTCAAATCAAAAAACAATACAGAAATGCACGTCAATATTACCATCGAGCCTATGAGTTGGCGGATAGTATTGGTAGTTTGCCCGAAGAAAAAAAATCCGCCCGCCGGTTGTACCAAGTATATAAAGCATTGGACCGACCTAATCAGGCGCTAAAATGGCACGAGCGATATATCACTCACAAAGATTCTTTGTTCAACAAGGAAAAGCAAAAGGAAATCGGTAAGCTGGAGACACGCTACAAGTGGCAACAAAAACAGTTAAAAGACAGCTTACAACATGCTAAAGAAATACGGGCCCAAAAACTAAAACACCAACACGAAATACAGCAACAACGGTATATGCTTTACAGCGCTGGGGGAGGGTTATTAATAGTACTCGTTTTTGCCGGTATATTATACAATCGTTTTCGCGTTACTCAACGGCAGCGCGATCTGATTCAAAAACAAAAGCAAGTGGTAGACGCGAAAAACCGGGAGATTACTTCCAGCATCAATTACGCCAAACGGATACAAGATGCGTTATTGAAGGAAGAAGAACACGTGACGCCCGACCTGTTTCCCCACTTTGTACTTTTAAAGCCCCAAGCCACCGTCAGTGGGGATTTCCATTGGAGCGTTAAAAAAGGGGAAGAATGGTATGTAGCGGTTGCTGATTGCACAGGGCATGGCGTACCCGGCGGGTTTCTCACGATGTTGGGTTCGGCTTTCTTGAATGAGATTACAGCTGTCTCCGGCCAAGTACCCCCGGCCGAGATTTTAAATCAACTTCGGGATCGATTTGTTAAAGAGTTAGGAGAGCATGAATCGAAGAAAGCGGGAGAGTTTCGCATGCGGGATGGGATGGACATTTCATTGCTGCGGGTGAATCTCAAAACTAATAAAGCGCAGTGGGCAGGCGCTAAGAATCCCCTTTATGTGGTGCGGGAAAAAAATAAATCCAATCTTAATGGGCAAAAGATCAATAAAGTAGAGAACGAAGACTACAAACTTTTTGATGTTAAAGCCGACCGGCAATCTATTAGTTATGTGCAGGAGCCGCAGCCGTTTACAAATCACAAGTTTCAATTGCAAAAGAATGACGCTCTCTATCTATTTAGTGATGGCTTTCCCGATCAATTTGGGGGACCAAGAGGAAAAAAATACATGTATAAAAGATTCAAAAAACTGCTGACTGACATTCAGGAGCAAAAGTTCTCAGAGCAGCATCAGTATTTAGAGGAGACCATTGAAAACTGGATGGACCAGAATGACGAGAAGCAAATCGATGATATTTGTGTGTTAGGAATAAAAATAACATAGCAGCGTTAGCAACCCTGATCGTTGAGGGGGCATATACGTCAAATGTTTTAACCCCTTTTACTCGTCCAATTCATAGTGTTATTGGAAATTGATCGTTTTTTAGCCCTGCAAGATATTGAACTCGCCGTGGTTACCGGGCGTAATTTTGGAGAAGTTGACAAGCTACTTTAATATTTTAATGACGGCCCCTGTCCATAGCCGTTTCTGGGCTTTATTCTTGTAAAAATTAAACATAATGGAGACCTGTTTCCCTTTATTGAGCTGGGGCCGCTTGCTCCTTGATATGAATATCTCGTTGCGGATACGGTATGTTAATATCCGCTTCATCGAGGGCTTTTTTAACAGCTTCCGTCAGTGTAAATTTTAAATTCCATACCTCCGCCGTATCCGTCCACACCCTTATCACAAAATTCACCGAGTTATCCCCTAAAGTTTCCACTAAAATAGCAGGAGCGGGCTCCTTGTGGATGCGGGATTCGTTATCTAAAACCGACTGAATAACCTTCCGGGCTTGATCAATATCATCATCGTAACCGATGCCTACTCGCAAATCTAATCGTTTGACCGGCTCGGCCGTATAATTGGTAACGGTATTTGAGGATACAGCCGAATTGGGTAAAGTAATACGATCGTTTTGAGGGGTTTTAAGGATCGTATAAAAGACTTGTATTTCCTGTACTGTCCCGGAGTAACCGTTAACCGTGATGAAATCCCCCACTTCAAAAGGGCGGAGTGTCAAAAGAAGCACGCCGCTGGCAAAGTTGGACAAGCTCCCTTGCAGGGCCAGTCCCACGGCCAACCCGGCCGCACCGATAATAGCAATAAAAGAGGTCGTTTCGATCCCGACCATCGCTGCAATACTGATGAACAACAGGACCTTGAGCAATACATTGGTCAACTTATTCAGGAAAGGGCGGAGCGTCTCATCCACTTCTTTCTGTTGCAATAAACGGTCAAGCGAACGAATAATTAAGCGAATCAGCCATAGCCCGATCAGTAAAGTGAGTAAAGCTAATAACAACGTGGGACTATAGTCTAAAAATTGTTGAAGTAAAGAATTACCGAACTTTTGCAAAGATGCTATCATACTACTTGTTTCTTTGTTGATTCGCTTAATAAAATAAAAAAAGTGTGCTGGTTATCTATCCTATATTTTTTTGATCATAAATTTCCCCTGGATTGAAGGAGGCATAAAAATTTATATATTGTGGAGTAAGTTATATTAGATAAATGGTGAATAAAGCGAAAAACACCTTAACAATGAAAGGCTGGATGAAAAAAGGAGTATTGGTTTTGTTAATGGTAGGAATGGGTTATGTTGTTGGAGTTGGGAAATCACCGGCCGATACTACCTTTCCCCAAAAAAATATTATTTCAGTAGGAAGTGGTAGTGTGATTTACCTGTTGTTGCCCCTCATCCCGAGTAATGCGGCTGAAGTACCGGGCGTATTGTTAAATTATAGACGTCAATTTGGTAAATTTTATGGACGGATCAGTAATGTCTTTTTTTACAATCAATTTCATCGATCCCGCGTTTTATATAACTATGCCAGTGTGGGGGTGGAACGATTTTTCCCCTTTCACAGTGCCCTCCTCTTTCCTTATTATGGAGTGGATCTGTTACACGTCGTGCAGCATGATTATAATGTATCACAGGTAGCTCACCGGGAAGGACATCAATATTTAGGGTTAGCTCCGTTAGTAGGGCTGCGTTATGTGCTTTCCCCTCGTTTTTCGTTGTCAATGGAATTGGGGGCCGGGTATGGTTTAACCTATGA
Organism: uncultured Chitinophagales bacterium; assembly: GCA_964538595.1. GTDB lineage: Bacteria > Bacteroidota > Bacteroidia > Chitinophagales > CAZIGO01 > CAZIGO01. The sequence continues at coordinate 14,177 of CAZIGO010000042.1, forward strand.
TCATTGGAATGTTAATGACACTAAAGAGCAAGCGGGAACCGATCGTTTGTATTTTCACCGTGGATTCAGTATTAGTGTCAATTATCATTTTTAATATAAGGAAAGCCATAGTGCCGAGAGGGAGTATTACTAAAATATCTTTAATAAAATTTTCGTGTTGATGCTGAACTATTCGTACAGGCCCCTTGTATAATTGAGGGCGGCAACACGGTAGGAATTTCGCTAATTTTAGATATAATAGTATATTACGGGGCAAAAAGCATGCGACTTAGTGCGCTTATTGGATTACTGTTGTCGACTTGTTTGGTCTGGGGCGATACTACCTACCAGTATAAAGTTACCTTGGCTTCAACAACGGATAGTTCTTATTATCATTTTCAGTTGATGGATGGGGAAGGGGGGAAAGCATATTATAGCGGCGCATTAACCTTTCAAATCAATGGGACTATCCATAAACTGCATTTTAAGAAAGGGGAAGCCCGTACTTCGGCTCCCTCCTCTTCCGCTTTTCTCACTTTTATACAGCCCGAAACATCAATGGTGAGAGGACGACAATTGCTCCATTTTTATAAGTCCGGTAATACAGTCTATAAGCGAAATATCCCATTATGGTTATCTGTTTTGCCTCCTTTGTTGGCAATCGGTATGGCGTTAATATTTAAGGAAGTGTTTGTTTCATTGTTTACAGGAGTTTGGCTGGGTGCTTTTATTGCTAATGGGTTACACATCAGCCTGTTAGTAAAAAGTTTGTTTAATGTAGTGGATAAATATTTGTTACAAGCTTTAGCAGACACCGGACATTTGTCCGTCATTGTATTTTCCCTTATGATCGGAGGCATGGTCGCCATTATTT
>CAZIGO010000043.1:0-9485 GCA_964538595.1 uncultured Chitinophagales bacterium
GACCGGGGATAAAGTATTGGTGGTCTTCCATGATAAGAACATGCAAAGAAAAACAAATTGTGAAGGGGGTATTTATGAAAAGAACTGGCGGGACATTCAATTATGTCGGTATACTTACAAAGAAGTTTCGGCCCCGATTTTATCTGTTCGCCAGTTATTACACCGTTTATCGAAATGGGACAAGAAAGTGATATCGTTAGATTGTAAGTTATATCCGGGCCTCCATCATTCCGAGGATTATGGTGATTATATTAATCAGTTTATTCAACAAATACAAGTTTTGACAAATCTCATGAATCGGTCTTCCCCTATTATTTTAGAAAGTGATGATCCATCTTTTTTGTCCATGGTTAGTGAACGAAATTTAAACGTTACTCTCATGGCCTTGAACCGCTCCTTTGATAATGCATGGCAGTATGTGAAGCAATTTGATCTATCCGGTCTTTGTGTTCCCGAAACTGCTGTTTCAGCCCAACAAGTTCAACGAGCAAAAGCACAAGGACTACAAGTTATGCTTTGGGATATATTTGATAAAGCGGCTAATAAAAGAGCGTTAGGGAAACAACCTGATATGGTCCAAACCGACTGCTTAAATCATATGTTACAATTGACCGGAAGAAAATAGGAATCAACTCCGTAAAATTTTGGGGAATTGCTTATTTTTTTAAAAAAGATAGTGAAACATGTCAACTGTTAAGGTACCGGGTTTAAATAAGAAGGTTTTTCGCATTGGATTAGGGACATGGGCTATAGGAGGTTGGATGTGGGGGGGAACGCGAAAAAAAGAAGCTAAGCAAACGTTACGTACCGCTTTTGAGGAAACACCGATCAATCTTATCGATACAGCGCCGGTCTATGGATTTGGCCGCTCGGAACAAATTTGTGGAGAAGCTTTGCAGGATTATGGTAAAAGGGAGGAGATAGTGGTGGCTACTAAAGCGGGATTAAACTGGACAGAAGAGGAGCAAGTATTTCGCGACTGTCGTCCTGAGCGCATTAAGCAAGAAATACATGCTTCACTTCGTCGTCTACAGGTCGATTATATCGATATTTATCAGATCCATTGGCCAGATAAGACGATACCTTTGGAAGAAACGGCCGAGGTTATGCACGAACTTTATCAAGAAGGAAAGATTAGGGGTATAGGTGTGTGTAACTATGATCGGGAGCAAATGGAACTATTTCGCCAGGCGGCCCCGCTGCATACCTCACAACCTCCTTATAATTTGTTTGAGCGAGCTTATGAACAGGAAAGCTTACCCTATTGTAAAAATGAAGGCATTATTCCGCTGACGTATGGGGCCTTATGCCGGGGATTGTTATCCGGAAAGGTGACTCCAGCACGTACTTTCCCCAACGATGATATTCGAGCTCATGATCCTAAATTTCAATCGCCGCGTTTTTCTCAGTATTACAAGGCCGTGCGGGAATTGGATAAATACGCAAAGGATAACTTTAATAAATCGGTATTACATTTAGCGGTACGTTGGATTCTAGATCGCCCTTGGTCGATCGTTCCGTTATGGGGTGCTCGTCAGCCTCAACAGTTAGAGCCTGTCACGGAGGTGATGGATTTTTCGCTTTCAAAGGAGGATGAACAAAATATCGAACAAATCTTAAGTGAGTTCATTAATGATCCGGTAAGTCCGAATTTTATGGCTCCTCCGACACGTAAAGAATTACAAGAAAAGCAGAAAGACTAATGTTAGGATACAAATTCACCGAATACCGGGCCCCGGAAGATAATCGCACTCCCTTTGAAAAATTATTTGAACTGTTTAAAGAGTTACTGTATTATACCTCCGGTGATGTTGATGAAGCGCTGGAATGGATGCGACAACTGGATGAAGCTTATGATTTAAGTGAAGAGGACTATACATTGGATGACTTTATCGAAGATCTGAAAGAGCGATCCTATGTGGAGCAAAAACCACAAAGTGAAGAAGGGTTAGAACTTTCCGCCAAAACCGAACAGTTGTTACGACAACAAGCTATGGAACAAATTTTTACTAATCTGAAAAAGTCAAACCGGGGAAACCACAAAACCTCCTATATAGGACAAGGTGAAGAACCCACCGGTGAAACACGACCCTATCAGTATGGTGATAAGCCGGAGAACATTGATATGACCCACTCCTTGCGCAATGCTCAGATCAATCACGGTATCGATAATTTTCGTATGACGGAAGAGGATTTAGCGGTCAATGAAAACCATTATAAAACGCAAGCGTCAACGGTATTAATGATTGATGTATCCCATTCAATGATATTGTATGGAGAAGACCGGATCACACCCGCAAAAAAAGTGGCGATGGGATTAGCCGAATTGATCAACACCAAATACCCAAAGGACACGCTCGACATCCTGGCTTTTGGTAACGATGCCTGGGAAATAAAAATAAAAGATCTGCCCTATCTGGAGGTAGGCCCCTACCATACCAATACGGTAGCTGGTTTGAAATTGGCAATGAATTTGTTAAGCCGCAAGCGGAATGAGAACAAACAAATTTTTATGATTACAGATGGTAAGCCCACCTGTTTAAAATTACGCGATGGTTCGTATTATAAAAATAGCATGGGCTTTGATCCGAAAATTGAAAATAAAACGCTTAACCTGGCGCGTCAATGTCGAAAATTAGATATCGATATTACCACTTTTATGGTGACTCGTAATCCATATTTAATGAAATTTGTGGAAGAGTTCACGGAAGCCAATAATGGTAAAGCTTTTTATGCTAGTTTAGATCGGTTGGGAGAGTTTATATTTGAAGATTATGAACGGAATAAAAGAAAACGATATTAATTTGACCATTCAAATTTGATAATATTTATGAAAAAGTCCAAAGACATTACTAAGATAAAGACATTGGGAGAGTTACAAGAGAGCGGTTATCAATCTCGTTCTATCAAGGAAGAGTTGCGTGATAATTTAGTCCAGTATTTAAAAAATGATAAAAATCCCTTTGAAGGGATTCGCGGTTTTGATGATTCGGTGCTGCCGGAAATAGAACGGGCTATCTTGTCCCGTCATAATATCAATTTATTAGGCCTTCGTGGGCAAGCTAAAACACGGCTGGCCCGATTGATGACCAACTTATTAGATGATTATATCCCGGTAGTCAAGGGAGCGGAGTTGAATGATGATCCTTTTCATCCCATCTCAAAATATGCTCGTGAATTGGTGGAGAAAAAGGGGAAGGATACTCCTATTGCATGGTTATCCCGGCAAGAGCGTTATGCTGAAAAATTAGCTACCCCGGATGTTACGGTAGCTGATCTAATTGGTGATATCGATCCTATAAAAGCGGCTAATCAGCAACTTTCCTATTCCGATGAGCGCGTGATTCATTTTGGCATGGTACCTCGTTCTCACCGGGGGCTCTTTGTAATCAATGAATTGCCCGATCTCCAACCCCGCTTACAAGTAGCCTTATTTAATATTTTACAGGAAGGCGATATACAAATTCGTGGGTTCAAATTAAGATTACCGTTGGATATTACTTTCGTCTTTACTGCTAATCCTGAGGATTATACCAATCGGGGTACTATCGTTACTCCCTTAAAAGATCGTATAGAAAGCCAGATATTGACCCATTACCCCCAAGAAATTTCCATTGCTCAACAAATAACACAGCAGGAGGCTCAATTAACAGAACATCAAAAGAAAAACATACATACCCCCGATTTGACGGAACGGTTGTTGGAACAGATAAGCTTTGAAGCCCGTCAAAGTGAATATGTCGATGTCAATAGTGGGGTCTCTGCCCGGTTATCAATAACAGGCTATGAAAATTTGGTAAGTACTGCTGAACGTAGGGCCTTGTTGAATGGGGAGCAAGAAACTACGGTACGTATTGCTGATTTTCAGGGAATAATACCGTCCATTACAGGTAAAATAGAATTGGTTTATGAAGGGGAACAAGAGGGGCCGGCGATAGTAGCTCAAAATTTGATTAACCAGGCTATCAGAAGTCAATTTCCTCTTTATTTTCCTGACCCGAAACAATATGAGAAGAAAGAGAAAAAACAAGAAAATCCTTATCAAGGTATTGCTGAATGGTTTAATAAGGGGAATGAGCTTAACTTAGAAAATAACTTGAGTTTTGCTGATTATAAAGAGCGATTAAATAAAGTGCCTGGATTGGCCGATCTGGTGAATCACTATTATTCGAAATTGGATGAACCTGAAAAATTATTGTTAATGGAATTTCTTTTGCACGGTCTAGCAGGATATTCTATCTTAAGCAAACATAAAATGGACGACGCTCTCAAATTTAAAGATTTCTTCAGTTCGGTCATGTCGGTGGACGATCGTTTGGATGAGGAGGGCCGCCAAAATTGATGCTCAATTCTCATTGAAAAATGGAGTTAGTTTTTCCTGTATAATTTGGGGGGCTTGACAAACGCTTTCTTGGTATTTATCATAAAAGACGAGGGTGGTTTGTCCTTTGTGAATCAACACTTCCTTTTCATTGTATATGTTGTAGTTAAAAGTGATACGAGTGTCCGGGAGAGCGGGTAGTTGCGTTTGAATAGTGATTAAATCATCGTACTGGGCAGGCTTGATATATTTACTCCAGTTCTCTAATACCGGCATAAATATCCCTTGTTCTTCCAGTGATTTATAGGTAAGTCCTAATTCACGGAGTGCTTCCACTCGGGCAACTTCATAATACTGGGCATAAACCCCGTAATAGGCAAATCCCATTTGATCTGTTTCAGCATAACGAACTCGTAAGGAGGTGGAGGCTTCGTACATGGTTGAACTTTTTGATGAAAAAAGATTATTCAATGGAGTGTTCTTTTAAAAAAGATCTTGTACCAGAGTACAAAGATTTGTAATTGACTTTATCTATTTCTTCTTCATAAATAGCATGATTGGATATAGTAAGCGAGTCGGTTATCGTAGCAGCTTGCCATTTCATTTTTAAATAAGTATCGTCTTTGCGATGAAGGGGACTACCACAAAATGCAAAACAATAAGTGTTGCAACTGAATAGGTTAAAGTCCTTTCGAATATCATGGATGAGTCGAACATTCAGAAATTCAATTGTTGAAGTGTGATAATTTTGAAATGTAGACCACAAAGCAGGTTTTAAACGAGGAAGAGAAAAGGAGAAGTTTTCATTTGTGGGAAGTTGCTCTATGGTTTGATGTAAATCATGCATATGAAGATAATGAGCCAAGTTATTCCTTCTTTGAGGCACGTAATACAGCTGTTTGTTAAGAGATTCGCCAGCATCTGTTAGAGCAATTTTATAAATATCTTTGGTAGAAGAAGCGGGGAATTCCGGGTTGTAACGATTGGTTTCATATAGCTCCAATTTTTCTAATCCATATACCACCAATAATGGAGAATCAGTAGAAGGAGGGGAGGAGTTGTTTAATAGATGTTGAGCATAAGAAGGATATTTAATAGAATCGAAACTTAGGTATTTTGAAAGGTAACGGTTGCCGGGATCATAATACAATCCCAGCGTAAGATGGGATTCGGGATATTGCTGGACGATCCCTTGTTGGACGAGGTATTCAAAAACATCTGGGTAAGTAGGAAAAAGAGAGTCTGTAGAAGGGGACTGTTGTAAGGAGGGTGGGATACTTAAGTTCTGCGATATTTCTAATTCAAGAAAATTTAAGTAATCTGCCAATTGCGGTCCGGTCTTTGTATGGGACAGATAGGAGGAGTCATATTGGGCTAAATTGTAGTTGTTGAGGATAAACTTTTTTTGAGTGTCAGCAGGGTAGAGCAACATATAGCGGCGAAGCCCTTCTAAAAGGAAATATTGGTAATAAGGGTTCGTAGGGAATGACAAATGTTTAAGGAAAGCATATTCTATACAGCTCAGTAAAGCATTACGGTTTAATGACTGTCGGAGTCGCTCATACCGGGCAGCAGATTGTAATCGAGAAAAAGTGGAAGAGTCGATAAGGTAATGATTACCGAACGAGTGGGGAGTTTGAGCAATAGAATCAATATAGTGATTTAACAACTGAAGACGTTGTTGATGGGAAGGATGGGTAGAATAACCTTGCATTGAACGACTGCCTCGCCGATATTTTTGTTTTCGGTGATTGAGCCCGAATAGGTAAAATACTGACCGCGCCGCTTTAATGTTATTTGACGATGAGCATACTTATCAGCTTGGAGCTCTTGCTGCTTACTATACTGCGTAGCTTGTTTTAGATCGTCCGCGATAAACCAAGGAGCTGTCCCTTCCAATGCTAAAAATTTATAAAACCGGGTACGAGCATCATCATTAAGATAATGAGCTATCTCATGAGCTAAAACATGGGCCAAGGCTGCCTCATTTTGTATTTCAGCCATCAATCCCACGTTAAAATAGATCGTACCATCATGTAAAGAAAAAGCATTTTCAGTCGGATCGGTGGTGGGATAGACATGAAGTTTACTTTGCGTCAATAAATGGGGTGGAGTGATAGAATCTAAGATAGTGTTTAAATAGTTTTCCAGAGCATGCCAATCAACATATAGGTGTCCCCGAAATAAGTCGCTTTGTTTAGCGACGGCATAAGCTTTAGAAAATCTTTCATGTTGACGGGCGGTGTAGATAGTTGTATCATAGGGAATCGCTTTAAGTGATTGGTAAGTTTGTAGTGGATCATAATGAAATCGCTCGGGGAGGGTGTCCGGGAAATGATACTCGAAGTAAGGGAAAGAGCTTTGAGCCGATAGGAATGCGGGGAAAAGTACTAATAACAGGAAAGAGCACAAGTTAAGAGTATACTGTTTCATGGCTATCTTAGCCTATAGTGGAAAGTAACAATATTACCACAAAAATAACAATTAGCCGCTTCTGTTCGATCTATTTAATATTTTTGGCATTTAGTTTCCTTTGTAAGCGCCGGGCGTATTTGAGATGTTGAGCATATGTTTTGGAAAAATAGTGATACCCCGAAAAATCTTCTTTGGCACAAAAATACATGTATTCGTGATCCTGCGCCTGGAGAGTAGCATCTATTGTCTGTCGTTGGGGTAAACAAATAGGACCGGGAGGTAATCCTTTATGTTTGTAAGTATTGTAAGGAGATTCTACTTTTTTGTGTTTATTAAGCACCCGGTCGAGCGTAAAATCATGAATTGCAAACTTTAAGGTAGGGTCGGCTTGCAATTTCCAGTTTTTCTGTAATCGATTAACATATACCCCCGCAATTTTACTTTCCTCACTGTCATGATAGGTTTCCTCTTCCACAATAGAGGCTAATATGATAACTTCATGCGGAGTTAAGTCGAGCGCTTTCGCTTGCCGCAAGCGTTTATCATTCCAAAAACGGGTAAATTCTTCATGCATACGAGCTATGACTTCCTTGGAGCTTGTGTTCCAATAAAATTCATAGGTGTTAGGAATAAAAAGTGTTAATACGTTTTGAGGAGTTACGCCAAATTGGCGCAGAAAGTACTTATCGTTGAGTAACTTGATAAATCGCGCTGAATCAGCTTCGAGTTTATTACAAAAGATCCCCGCCACTTCGGTTTTATAACGAGCATGTAAAAATGTTAACCGGAGGGGAGCCTGCTGTCCTGATCGTAATAAGCGTATCAGGGCAACATTGCTCATGTCGTCTTTTAATTTATACCGGCCCGGCAATACGTTGCCCTTATAGTTCATTTGCTGAGAAAGCCAGCGAAAAGTAGCGGTATTATGGATGAGTCCCTTTTCTTCTAAAAGATGAACCACATAATTAAATTGAGCTTCACTGGGAATATGAATAATTTGTTTGTCCCCTGTTTCTATGGATATATTCGGTTTGTATACCACGGTATAAAATGAGCCCGCTAATACTAACACAATGATTACACCAAATATGATGAGTATTTTAAGATATTTGTCTATTTTACTATGTTTGTTGCTCCGGCGTCGTACCATAAGGGAATGCCTCCAAACTTAGGGAAACTTTGTAATGAGACAAAATTCAGCGGATTAAAGTTCCCTTTTCCCCTGGTTAATTTGTTGAAGCAGTTGTTGAGCCCGCTTATTTTGCGGCTGTATATCAAGTACCCGCTTTAATAAGGGACGTACCGTATCGATGTTTTTTCGGTAAAGATGTAGACCGGCCTTATTCATAAGGGCGGGTACATAGTCGGGATTTAATGAAAGGGCTTTGTTATATAATACTCCTGCTAACTCGGTTTTTTGTTGTCGAAAAAAGATGTAGCCGAGATTAGAAAGGGCCGGCACATACTTAGGGTTTTCAGAAGTGATGAACTCAAAGGTCTCCTGAGCAGACTTCAACCGTTTGAGCTGCATTTGCACACTGCCCAGTTTATTCTGAAAGTCCAGGTTATAGGGAGCCAGCGAAGTAGCTTTTTTAAAATACTGGAGCGCTTTAGTGTAACGACCTAACTGATAATACGATTCGCCAATGCGGTAAATAGTCCAACTATCATTTAAGCTGTCCAAGGGGCGTTTTTGGGCGTATTTTACGATATTACGAGGTTGATCTTTCAAGTAATACAAGTGAATAATCGGCTTGAAATAGTCGGATCGGTAGGCGTCAGGTTTTTCTAATAGTAAATGTTCAGCGGAGTCAAGCGCAAAAGATTGGGAAGCAAATTTTTCATAGTAGGCCAGGAAACCTCTTGCTTTTGATCGGTCGGAAGGTTGATCCTCTGTCAAACAGGCTAACCGGATAAATTGCTGAACCTCCTCTTTTGTCGTGTCATCAACCGGTACTCTGATCTTATGATCCGTTATTCCTACGTGGGGGATATCAATACTCCCGGAACGCGGCATATGACATTGAACACAATTGTTGTCCTGGGTGGAGCGCTTATCAGGCGGGGCCGTACAAAAAGAGGCTTCCTTTGGAGTGTGGCATTGCTTGCATTTTTTATTGAAATGAGTGCGTGGAGTTTTTTTAACACTAATGTGTGGATTGTGGCAGGTGATGCAACTTAGTTTTTGAGATTGCAAATAACATTGGCTTTCCATCAATCGTTCGACATGGGAGGCCATAATAAATTTTTGGCCCCCTTTAAACTTGGGAAGATAGGTGTTCATGACCCGGGAAAGAGGCATCCCCGGACGGAAATCTTTGAAGGAATGCCCCGGCTTTAAAACACTGACCCCTTGCAGATGGCATCGCTTGCATAAACTCATTTGTAATGAGCGGGTTAGATCACGGGGGTTAACAATAGTAGAATCTATATATTGAGAAGTGTCAACCCGTATTCCCTTTCTCTTACGCTGAACATGTAACTCGCCGGGCCCATGACAGCGTTCACAGCCTATGCCATCTTTAACATGTCGGTATTTATTCATCGATCCGTCGACAAAATCGGGCAAACTATTGTGACAACTCATACACTCCATGCCTATTTTACGCGTAAACCGGGAGTTTTGTCCTTTTTCAAAACCAGGCGCCAAATCCCAAACCTCCTTTTGAGTGTAAAATGTGATAGGAGCTTGGTATAAGTAGCCGTTGAAATTAACGATATGGGAGTTGGTATGTTGTCCGGAACCTAC
>CAZIGO010000043.1:9495-13004 GCA_964538595.1 uncultured Chitinophagales bacterium
GAAAGTCGATATTCTTTGACCATTAATGAATCTCCCTTCCAGTAGGGTTTGTAATAAAAATCTTTTATTGAATCATACACCACCTGGTGTCCACCGAATTGAGCTGCGCTTTTTTGAGGGTCGGCAGTATCAAATGACTGCCCCATACCGGTATGAATAAAATGTTGGTATTTTTTATTATGGCATTCCTCGCAGGTAGTCCTCCCCACATAATCCACTGTATCGTTTAAGTTGAGGTAGGGAGTGGATTGAGCTTGTGAGGAAGTAGAAGGAGTACAGTAAAGGCCGATGCTCGCTACAAATACGGCTAATACTAATATGATCCAAAGTTTACGCATAAGAACATTATGACAAATTTAGTATTTATTTTATTTTTAGTAGGGTAGCGGCCTGATAAACTATAACCTATTATAATAATATACGTATTAAAGTGATAGTTCATTACGATATCATAAGTCCCATGCGAACATTCATTTTTATCATAGTACTGATAATGGGAGGTGCGGTTTGGGCCCAAAAACAAGAACAGGTTACAGTGCTTCGCACCCAGGATTCTATGCCAATGGTGACGATGGATCAAGTACATGTGGTAGGTTTTAAAAATGACGAAAGCCGATCTGATTATTTGCGTTTAAAACAAGATATTTATAGAGTTTATCCCTATGCCCAAGTGGTGGCGCTTACCTTGGAACGAATTGATAGCACTTTACAAACATTATCCAATCCTATAGCAAAAGAAAAATACCTTAAAGAACAAGAACGATTACTTAAAAAACGTTATAAAGCGCCTCTTAAAGATTTGAATACTAATGAAGGGAAGTTGTTGCTGAAATTGATTCACCGAGAGACGGATAAGAATTGCTATTATCTTATAAAGCGATTTAAAAGTGGTTTTAACGCTCGTTTTTGGCAAACTGTCGGTCTAGTTTTTGGGTACGATTTAAAAGCCGGCTATGATCCTAATGCACCGCAAAACTGGGCCATTGAACATATTATATCTCGTATCGAAAGAGGGCATTAGTATCTTTTCGCCCCTTTTGCTACCTTTGCGTCTCATCAAACAGATCATATATGGAACTTGATATACTTGCTATCGGAGCGCATCCCGATGATGTAGAGCTTTGTTGTGGAGGCACTATACTTCGCCATGTCGATAAAGGCTATAAAGTGGGTATTATAGATCTCACTAAAGGAGAGTTAGGGACACGAGGAACACCGGAAATCCGCCAAAAAGAAGCTCAGCAAGCGGCTGATATATTAGGAGCAGAAATACGGGAAAACTTAGGAATGCCCGATGGTTTTTTTGAAGTCAATAAAGTTAATCAACGGGCTCTCATAAAAAAGATCAGACAATATCAACCACAGATCATTTTAACCAATGCCATCGAAGATCGCCATCCCGATCATGGTAGAGCTGCGGAATTGGTTGAGAAAGCCAGCTTTAAATCAGGATTAACTAAAATTACTACACAAATTAATGGTGAACCACAAGAACGGTGGCGTCCGCAATGCATCTACCACTTTATTCAGTTTCACTATTTAGAGCCTGATTTTGTAGTTGATATAACAGATTATAAAGAGCAACGTCGCGAAGCAGTCAAAGCGCACCAATCCCAATTTTATAGTTCCGACTCGGATAAAGAACTGGATACCATATTAACGGATCCTTCCTTTTTTAAACGCATCGATGCGCGCGCTCGAGAATATGGTCGATCAATAGGAGTAGAATATGCGGAAGGGTTTAATACTTATCAAAAATTTGGCATACCCGACCTGCTGCAGTTACAGGTGGCTAACTAAAGAAATAAAATACGTAAAAAGGGCTAAAGAAACGTATAATTAACCCGTACCGTTGGATTTTACTTGTTCTTCGGGAACCACCGATACGTAAGAGCGTTTCTTTTGTTTTTTGAATTGAACGACACCTTCGCGTTTTGCAAATATAGTGTGGTCCTTACCTATGCCCACTCCTCTTCCAGGATGATGTTTGGTACCTCGTTGTCGAACTATAATACATCCTGGCCACGCTTTTTCTCCTCCAAAAAGTTTAACACCTAACCGCTTACCGGCCGTATCATGTGTATTTTGAGTACTACCTAAACCTTTCTTATGTGCCATAAGTTATGATGATTTGGATTGATTAGAATCTTTTTTGTTGGATGACTTAGAGGAACCAGAAGATTTTTTTTTGGAAGATGATTTATTCTTTGATGGTTTGGTATTGGATTTCTTTTTCTTACTCTTTTTCTTGCCCTTTTTCTTGTTCTTGCTCTTTTTCTTTGATTTTTTCTGACTCTTCTTTTTAGTAGATTTCTTTTTCTTACTCTTCTTTTGGGAAGACTTTTTCTTTTTGCTGGAGCTTTTTTTCTTACTGCTTTTCTTTTTACTCTTCTTACCTTTTTTCTTTCCCTTATTCGAACTGCCTCCTGTCTTAATATCTTCAATCTTTAATTGGGTGAGAGGTTGACGATGACCACGTAATTTTTCGTATCGCTTACGGCGCTTCTTTTTGTATACTTTTACTTTTTCTCCCTTTAAATGTTCGCCGATCTTGGCTTTTACTTTCGTATTTTTGAGGGTAGGAGTGCCGACTTGAACATCTCCATTATCTCCGACCATCAATACCCTGTCAAACTCTATCGTTGAACCTTCTTTTCCTTTGATACGATTTACTAAGATATCTTGGTCTTGTTCTACTTTTAATTGTTGACCCCCGATTTCTACAATTGCATACATAACTTTTAGGTTTTAGAATGGCAAAATTAGGATTTTTCCCTGTTTTTTTCAAGTCTTGGCCCGTCTATCTTTTGGATGGCTCAGTTATTATTTTCTAATGCGGCCACTCGCTTTAATAGAGAAGGGTGGGAGTAATAGAAAAATTCGTAAGCGGGATGAGGGTGAAGATTACTTAAATGATCGGCCGAAAGTTTTTTGAGCGCTTTTTGTAAGGCCTCCCCATTTGCCGTTTCTTTGGCAAAATGATCTGCTTCGTATTCATTGCTTCGAGAAAAGATATTCATAAACAGACCGGTCAAAGTGGATAAAGGAGAGTAGAGAAGCGTGAAGGCCAGCAGACTGAGATGGAAACTTTGTTTTTCAGCTCCTAAAGCCTTTGCTAAAACCGGGCTGTCAATGAAGAAGGAAAAAATGAAGAGCATTATAAATATTTGGACCGAACTCAGGAAAAAACTTTGGTAGATATGATTTTTCTTATAATGACCCACCTCATGGGCTAAAATGGCGATAAGTTCATCGGTACTGTGATTTTCCACTAATGTATCGAAAAGTACAATACTTTTTTGTCGCCCGAGACCGCTAAAAAAGGCGTTCGCTTTACTGGAGCGTTTGGAACCATCCATGATATAGATGTTCTTTAAAGGAAAATTTACCTGTTGACAATATGACTCGATAGCAGAACGGAGTTCTCCCTCCTCCAACGGTTCAAGATCATTAAATAAGGGGACGATCCAGGAAGTGTAGAACATCGTAAAAAAGAGGATAAAAAATAA
>CAZIGO010000043.1:13014-14856 GCA_964538595.1 uncultured Chitinophagales bacterium
TTCTCAGCAACAAAAAAGTACGTCCAGAAAGAAGTCGGAAAAACCGAGCGATAAGGCATCTCAAAAAGATTCATCTAAAAAATCTTCAAAGAAAAAAAGTAAGAGTAATCAAAATAAAAAGAGCAAGGGTAAAAAAGAGGATAAAAAAGGTGATAATTAACCAAGCCCAAATCCAAAAATGGGTCCCCGTCAATTGATAAAACCATACGATAAGGGCTAATAGTCCTCCGCCGATCAGTCCACCTAATACATATCCCTTTAATTTGTCCGTAACAAACGTTAGCCCGTCGGTTCGGTTGAAGTCAAAATCCTCTTCGATACCAAATGTACTATATAATTGAAAAGGGAGGTTGAGCAGGTCGCTTCCAATACCTAAGAGTCCAAAAAATAATAAAGCCATTAGGATGGGGTGTGTTGTGATTTGGCGAACCCATTCATCGATCCAGGCAAATCCTCCTGTCCATAATAGCACAATAATGAGGGCCGTATTGAAAATAGAAGAATAAAAAGAAAGGTTGGCATTAGCTTTATCATATTGTCGTGATTGTTGGTATTGTTTATTGTCGTAAATGTCATTAAGGGCGGGGGGAAGGGTAGATTGCCAGTTCCGTTCATTGAGGTGGCTCAAAATACGCTCAACTAAAAATTCCACCGCAATGATAGCTATTATTATGTATTGTATCATCTCTGCCATAAAAGCTTCTTTTCAAAATAAAGCAGAATATTTCGAATTTAATAGCGGCAAAGCTATCTTTGAAAATAAATAAGGGAGATATTCGTAGTGTTGAGATTGTGCTTAAAGATAATTGTTTTAAAGAATATACGGCTATATGGGTTGGAAAGCTTTTGGAGCTAAATGGTTTGCAAAATACATTGCTGCCCAACATCGACAATGGGCAGACGAACCCATTAAGATGCAAAAATGGGTGTTGGGTGACCTCCTTCGTCATGTGGCCCACACAAAATTTGGACAAGATCATCATCTACAGCGAGTAACTAGTTATGCAGCATTCAAAGAACGGGTGCCCTTACGAAGTTACGAACAGTTACGTCCTTACATAGAGGATATCAAAGCTGGGGAAACGGATGTTTTATGGCCTGGGCGTCCCCTTTATTTTAGTAAGACGGCCGGCACAACGTCGGGGGCTAAATATATTCCTATTACAAAAGAATCTATCCCGTATCATATGAAAGCAGCTCGGGATGCTACCTTGATGCATGCATATCATACCTCTGATGCCCGCCTTTTTGATGGTAAAATGATCTTTTTGTCGGGCAACCCCCGCCTCCAAAAATATAAAGGGATATTGACGGGCCGGCTTTCCGGGATTGTTCATCATCATGTGCCCCACTGGGTGTTAAAAAACCGGTTGCCTAGTTGGGAGGTCAATTGCCTCGAAGATTGGGAAGAGAAACTATCAGCAATTATCGAGGAAACCCTAACGGCTGACCTTCGATTAATCAGTGGTATACCCCCTTGGGTACAGATGTATTTCGATTGGGTGTATGAACGGACGGGCCAAACCATGAAAGAAATTTGGCCGAACTTACAATTGCTGGTCCACGGGGGGGTAAATTTTGCCCCTTATCGCTCGTCTTTACAAAAAAGAGTGGGAGCACCCATCCATTTTTTAGAAACCTATCCTGCTTCGGAAGGATTCATTGCCTACCAAGATATCCCGGAAAATCAACAAAACCAACCTTCTCACAAGGGACTTCGTCTGCTAATTAATCATGGTATATTTTATGAATTCGTACCGGCGGCCCAAATATTTGATGATCAACCCACGCGATTATCATTGGAAGACGTGGAGAAGGATAAAAACTATGCTATTATATTAC
>CAZIGO010000044.1:0-10262 GCA_964538595.1 uncultured Chitinophagales bacterium
ATTATATTATTAGCCGGGACGTAGTGAATAACGTAACTTCAGCCCTCCCCGAATAGAAGTTTGAGGATATGAACGGGAAGTAACGGGTATATTTTTCCGATAATTAAAAAAGAGCTGTGCTGTCAAACTTTTACTCATTTTGTAATCGGCAGAGGGCAGTATGGCTATGGAAGTATTACCGCCCGTGGGCTCCGTACGATTTTGATCCAATTTGTGAATAACCTGTTTGGTCTTTCTAATCGTTACATCCAGTTTAATATCCAGGGAGTTCCTTTGCAGCTTGCCTCCCCCAATAGGTCCTAAGCTAAAAGGCAAGTCAAGATGCCCAATTTTATAACCTGAGCCGACGCGAATTTGAGAAGAATGATTCTCATTGAGTTGATAATTCGTCAGGCTAAGGGTCAAATTACGGCTTTTAGAATAACTAAACCGGGCACTAACCCCATTAACGAATTGCATATTAATTTCTACCAACGGAGAAAATTGTTCGTTAATGGACACTTGTTCTATCCGATACTCCGGGTAAAAATTACCAGTAGTTTTATTTTTAACAACAGGATTATTCTTTTCATCAGCCTTATAATCCAAGGCTGTACTAAACCGGTTGATTTGGTAAGTGGAATTATAGGCATGGGTAATAGTAATATTGCTAAAAATGTTTTTGAGAATACTCAACTTTTGTAAGCCATTAAATGATAAACGCCAATTGGGTTTAGGGATATCAGGGAAATGGTTGCCGGTATTTACCTCCTGCGGTTTTTTTCCGGTATAAGCCGCTTTAAAAGCGGGTATGAGCACTTGTTGTGAAGTAGGCCCGTACCCTTCATAATAGGTCCCTGGGGCTTGTATCGAATCCGGGTTCAGTATTTTTAAATTTCGTCGATGTTCGCGGGCAAGTTTTTTAGAATAATCTGATCGGTATTTTTCAAAATTATAATACGGTTCACTACGACCGGCCGAATCAGTAGATTTAAACGCCGTCTTCCAGGTATGAAATGACATATTAAAATTCCCGCTTTGCATTGGATTGAGGTGAGCAAACTGATCTCGTGGTCCGCCAATAGTGTCCCGGAAGTATTCATCGAATGTACGGGACATATTGCGTTTGGCCCGAAAGTCAACCCGAAATCCTTTAAAGATTTCTATTCCAGCTTTGGCATTAAATTGTTGATCAAATGATTGAACAAACTTCTTATTTAAAAGTGTATCATTACTAATCCACCCTTTATCAGCCGATGCTTCCAACCAATCTTGCCCATTATTAAATGTACGATCCCACGGTTGATGGCCAAACAGAAAATCCCATCCTGGCGCTGACAGGTTTTCATCAGCTCCTAAGAAAGAAGGCGTTTTGGTAAACCCCGGCAATTTTGTACTACGATTTTCTCGATAGGTAAAAGAAACATTGCGGATGCCGGTAATCAGTTGTTCAATCCCCTTACTGATAAGGTTAGACTCCTCTTTAGACTTTCCTTTTTTATTTCCCTTCTTCTGTTCAGCCGTATCCGAGGGAGACGGGAAAAGTCCACCGATTTGGCCATATAATTTATCTAAATTTCGATACAAACGGCGGGTGTTCAAGTTCACATTGATCTGTTTTCCTTGGGAATTCGATATGCGATTCCCCATGTTCTCAGCTCTTTCAGTACGTGCCGAAGCATTCCAACTAAAATTGGTGTTGTAACTAACATTAGCATTAATCCAATTTGTGACAGGGAATTTATCGAAGGGTAAATTGTAAGAAGCATTAACATTATGCTGGTACTTCTCCATCGTTCCTCCCTCCTTCACATTTTCCCATACTTGTTCTTTTTTGCGCTGGGTATTCAACGCTCCCGGCGGTTCCAGTACTCTTGATATAGCAGAAGATTGAAAGTTTACAGAAATCGACTTGGTCAAATTCCAAGCCAACCGATACTTACGATCCCAATCAAACTGCTTATTAAAAGTAGGATCAATAGGTATCGTTTCACTACCGATACGACGTAATTTTTCCTTTTGAAATCGTCTTTTGGCGTTGGTTTTAACGGAAATACTGGTGGGGAGAGGATTAAAATTAATATCACGCAAAAACTGTAAATAAGTGAGATTCGGGTCAATGCTACTACGCAAAGGCTGAAAACCATTAAAATTGGGAGAGTATGAATAACCCATAGAACCTCGATTCACCCGGGTTAAATTGGTATCAGTAGTAGGATTTCGCTGGAATCGCTCAGTATAGGCATATGTTAAATTAAAATTACGAAGGTCCCAAGGTTGAGATTTTTTAGAGGCATTAGGAGGAGCAATACGAATATTACTAAAGTTTAAACTTTTGATACGAGTATAATCCTGGGCTTTTTCCTTAGCCTTTGTTAAGCGACGTTCCAATTCAGCTCCTTCATTATTGCGCCGGATAAACTCCAGTTTATCTTCATAAAGTACATCGGAGTCATAAGGGTCATATTTAGGATTACTGATGGATTCATTAAGACTTAAAAACAAGGGGAGCCGTACGCCCCATTCTTTAGGAAAGAATTTCCCTAACTGGAAGTTACCAGACAGATCATATTGATAGAAGTTATCCTGGTGACGCTCATTGATAGATTGATCGATAGATCCAAAACCGATCGTGTGCATATTGCCGGATATTCCGATATTGGCAAAATCTGCTAACTTAGCTTCTACTTGTGCCAACGCCGCTGATCCCCCATCTTTATTAAAATCCGATAACCGTAACTCATTAAACCACACCTCCCCACACTTAGCTAAACCATCATCGTCATCAGAAGTGGAAGCTTTAGGATTACGTATGCCGATCATCATTACCTTAGCATCGCCTAAATCGGGGTTCCCGACCACTGTAATACGGCGCCCTTCCTCATTAGTAGTGGTGTACGGTTGATTGAGAGGAACTTGAGCTTGATTACGTTTCAACTTAATTTGTACTAAAGAGTCGAGCGGAACATTAAAATAATTCTCCTCGGGCCAAATAGTTTCTCTCACCTCTTTACCCGGATTATCTCCATAGTTATAGGTCGTTTTGGTAGTAGGTGATAAGGGTATTTCATATTCGTAGTAGTTGGTTTTAAAGTCAGAGCCGATACGGATAAAAGCTTTAAGATCCCCATCCTCCAAGGAGGGCCCGTTCATCTTTCCTTCAGCATGGACATACATTTTCATCTCCTTAAACTGGCGTAAATCGAGATCGATATTTTTATAAGCCGCCCGGGCATCACCATCCTGCAGATCACACACATCCATTGCTAGAGACTGCTCGTTTTGCTGTACAGTAGAAGTACTGACATTACTCTGCACTTGTTCCCGTTGAATATCAGGAGGTAATACATAAGGAATAGGTTGTCGCCCCGAATTTTCTTCAATATTGACCACAGAAACATTAAAATCAGTTCGTTTGGAAAAATCGCTGGGTTGATATTCACCGGGAGCCAATAAAGGTTGTTGATATTTACGCCATTGATGTCGTACCAGTCCTAACCGCGCAAAGCGCAGAATAGTCCGCTCTTCAAACCCTGTCATAAACATCCGGATAAAACGGATAGACCGGAACCCCGATATATTACCCACTTTATCATCATAATTATGAATGGGAATACGCATTTTATACCAAGTCACCGAATCCTGGTTATAATCCGTCGGTTTTCGGGTCACTTTATCAGTAACGTACCCTTTGCCGGGTTCCAGCATTTCGGGTGTTATTTTTACCCGGTACTGATAATATTCCTCCGATTGTGATAAGGTGTTATCATTATTAAGGTCTTCCTCATTCGGGAAATTAGTTGCCGAAGTAGAATACGATTCCGGTGATGATTGCGACGTAGGAGAATTCCCTTGGGGGTTGTTATACTTTTTATATCGGGCGAGCGGATGGAGTTCACGTTGATTATAATCATCTCCCCGGTAATAGTGATAATCATCGGCTGAAGGATCTTCCCTTATCTCCTGTAAAACTTCATCATTGACTGTTCCCTTCAGTGTATCTAAATAATCCTCAAAAAATGAAGACTCTTGTTCATCATTCAACCCATCTAACCCAACATCTTGTCTTTGCCGAGCTTCGGGATTGTTGGAAAAGGAATTGGTAATAGGTTGTCCGACGGGGAGTCGCCCCCATGCCGTTGTATCCACATTGGCTTCGCCCTGTCCTTCGGGTAACCCATGTTCAAATTGTTTTTGGCCGTCTCGCAAAATATCTTCCGATACATTTCCCAAATGGATATAAAAGGTACCACCATCAACTTCAGCTTCATTTTTATACACAAAGGGATCCATCACCCAAAACTCAATAAACTCTACATTTGCGGTTTCAAAGTCTGTATTTATCAAGTCACGCATAATACCTCCCCACTTTTCCTCCGGGTTTTTAAGTGAACCATCAGGATTCAAGTTTGGATTATAATTATAGGTGCCTCTTTCATTAGGATAATAAGCCAATGATAAACAGGGAATCACATTAATCCCCCCTTCCGGTACATCTCTTTCAGGAAAAACTTCCGTTTCCTTAACTTCCCGCACAAAGTGATTACTCTGTAAATCCTCATTCCCTTTAATATGATCAGGGGTAGAGGGAATTTGTCGAGCAAAGAGCGGATCCATCATATACCAAGCCAGTTTCGCCCGGTTATAATTGTAAACTAATTTACCGATAGAATCCGCTTCAGGGAATAGTAGTTTACCTAATTTGTTTCGAGCGCCGCGGGGCGTGGAAGCTAATTGCCAATCTGTTGTCGGTCCTTTAAGATCATAAAAGCTCCGGGTGCCTTCGAAGTCATCCAAATAGGTAGTGGATTGATCGTTCTGTTCAATAGCATCAGAATTGCCGGGGATCATATTGGCAAACTCCCCTTTAGCCGTAATTGAAGACTTCTCTTTAGTATCAATAAGCGGAATATTATCCACCAAACGAGTTAAAAATTGCGATTCGGTATGGTAATTACCATCCAACCCCCACATGGTATTAGCGATAGGTTCATTACCGAAGGTAACTTTACGGGTAAGTGGCCGTTCCGACAAGTGCATAAAGGTACCGCCCACGGAAAAATTATCATTTATCCAATAGTCGAGCCGCGACCCCCACATTGTTTTCTTTTGTACGCCAAACTGGTCCCGGCTTTCAAAACTAATCTCAATTTCTTTTCCTGAATTGAGTATGGCCTCATTCAGGATAGTCACTTTACCGAGTTGATAATCCACTCTATAATCCCTGCCTTCTTCTAACTTTTGACCTCCGGCGGTTACGGTAACCGATCCTTTAGGTATATTCATTCTGTTCAAATTAATCTGCTTACTGACTTTCGATTGGTAGGTTCCTTTGATTACATAGCGGTTGAACTCCGGAAATTGGCGGGCCACTACTTTCGTAGAATCATAAAGTTGATCGAATGTATATTTATCTGCTACTCTTCGATTATCAAAAGTACTCCGCAAACCACTCCCCGGTTCGTTGGTACCAGCAAAGGGTTCTACGATCGGGAAAATAATACGTCCTTTTTTCTGATTAATGGTTACTCCCCGTATATAATCAAAAACCCCATCGCGCTGAGCTTCATTTTGTTGGTTCAAATTATCTAAATTCAATAACTGTATGATAGGAGTTCCCCGGGGGGCACCTTCTGGAATATAACGTTTTTCTCCTCCTCCCGGATCTTGATAATACACATTGAGCCGAAAATTGTTTGAACTCAGTTGATAGGCATTGAGAGAATACACATTTTTCATCATTAAATCCCAAATAGGCAGTCGAGGGCGGATTGAGGTGCTCTTCAACATTTTTAAAAAGACTACATTTTCGCCTTTATTCCCGGTAGGAATGTCCTGTGATAGCTCCCCCACCTGATACACTTTCCCATTGTAAGTATACTCAAAAGCTACTGCCAAGACCTCATCCGGGTTGAGAGTTTGATTTAAAGAAATATAACCCAGCTTTTTATGAAAGGTATATTCAGATTCTGACAATTTTTTAGCATAAGTTTTTTCAAAATCCTGTACCGGTTGAAACCCATATTTATCCTGTAGTCGTTGTGTTACTGTGTTACTATGACGAAGCGAAGGGTCATTATTTAAGATAGAGTCAAGGGCATTGGCTTCATTACGGGGTAAATTACTATTCGAGTTTGTTTCAAGACTTTGGCGATAAGGATCAGACTCCCCCATATCCATAAAAGCCACTACGTTACGGGTGTTTTCTGTTTTTCCAGAGGTATTGGTAACCCATACTTCAATATTTTCAATAGAAATATTAGAATTAATGACCGGTAAATCTTTGAGCGCTTTATTATAGTTATCTCTAAAGAAATGGGCTAAATAGAAATGGCGATTGGCCTCATATTCATCAATCGGGATTTCAAACTCTTTTTCTTGGGCGCCTCCCTGTATTTCAATACTTTCTTTTTTGCTCTGTTGTTTTGAGAAAACATTGGTCATCGTCAAACGACCAAACTGCAACTCGGTTTTTATCCCAAATAAGCTTTGGCTTCCCGAAATGAGAGAAGTGGGCGGCGAAAAGCTGATGTTACCGGCTTCGATCTTTTGAATGATCTCATCTTCATCACCGGAATAATCTAATTTTATCTCATTATTGAAATCAAACTGCGACTCCGTATTATAACTGAAGTCAATTTTCATCTTATCTCCAATGTTACCGGAAACGTTGGCATTGATGCTCATATCAAATAAAAACCCTCCTTGTGTTTTTTGCTGTTCTGTTAAATTCGGGTTATCGATTTTTTGATAATTTCCGCCAAATGTAAGTGTAATATTCCCTGTCGGGGTTATCTCAATAAGAGAACCTCCAAAGATACGATCAAAGACTTTGTTCCCCACCTGCAATTCAGGCATTATATTTTCATTTTCCAATAAGGAACTTGCCCGCGAGCGTTTCTGCCAATAATCCCGCTCCATTTGTTCTGATCGCTTATCCACATATTCATCAAACGTCATATTGGTAGGATCCCGGTAATCTTCTTTGCCGATACGCTCTTCGATCTCGTAAGAATTACTCTCTTCATCATAATTTACCTCTTTATTGATAAAATCGGGGTTGCCCAGTTGAAAAGAGTTGTTCTCTTCTTCAGACAGAAAAAAGTTAGATCGGCGATCGTCAATAGGATATTTTAGCTCTTCTTCATCTTCAGAGGTGTCCTGAGGAATAGAAGGACTTTTCATTTGGGGTGTTATATAGGTATGCCGCGCTGTCGACAGATAGGTATTAGCTACTGTCATAACAACCAGGGAAACCAATACAGGTATTGATTTCCGAAGCTTTCCCTCTTTTATACAAGAAAAACCCACCGTTAATCTAAAATATTCCTTCTTTCAATCAATTATCAGATATGTTTCAAGGCCTTTTTAACCAATTCCTCTACTGTATACTCTTTCTCTCCTTCTTTCATTATCTTGCGCAATGTTTTCCCCGCTTTTTCCTTCTTAAAACCTAAAGCCTTTAATGCAGATAACGCTTCTTCTTGAATTCTATTATGTGAAGAAGGGGTGAACTTTTCCTGTTTTTCTTGTTCTTTCGCTAACGTGTCTTTTAATTCCAAAATTACTCTTTTGGCTGTTTTTGCTCCTATTCCCTTTACCGATTTCAATCCTTTAACGTCTTCTTGTAAAATAGTTTGTTTTATTTCTTGCGGGGATAACGAGGAAAGTAATGTTTGAGATACACTGGCTCCCACTCCTGATATACTTATTAACTGCAAAAACATTTCTTTCTCTTCTTTCTCAGCAAACCCGTAAAGGGTGTGAGCATCTTCCCGGACCTGTAAATAAGTATAAAGCTGACATTCTTCGGCCGCTGATATTTTACGATAGGTATGAAGCGAAACATTAACATGATACCCTATCCCATGTGTTTCAATAATCACATAGGTGGGAGATTTGTAGGTTAATTTTCCTTTAATATAAGCGATCATTGAACCGGTGTTTTAGATTGAGCATCGATTACAGCAATAGTTACCATATTTACAATCTCACGGATCGAGCTCCCCAATTGCAATATATGTACTGGTTTTTTCAGGCCAAGTAATATGGGGCCAATAGCTTCAGCAGCTCCTAAGGATTGAATCAATTTATAAGAAATATTACCGGACGACAAGTTGGGGAAAATAAATGTATTGGCTCCATTCTCCACCAACCGGCAGAAGGGATAATTTTCATGGAGCAGTTGTTTATCAAGAGCCAGGTTAGCTTGCATTTCCCCATCTGCTATAATCTCAGGATGGGATTCATGTAATTTCTTCACTGCTTGTCGTACCCTGATCGATTCTTCAGTTTCAAAAGAGCCAAAATTTGAATAGGATAACAAAGCCATCTGAGGTTCTTCATTAAACTGGTGGACCGCTTCAGCAGTGAGCAAAGAAATATCTACCAAATCATCCGCTGAGGGTGTAACATTGACCGTTGTATCAGCGAAAAATAAAGGTCCTTCTTTCGTTAACATTATGTACATACCAGCTACCCGGTTTACATCCTCTTGTACTCCAATAATTTGTAAGGCAGGCCGTATGGTATCCGGGTATTTTCGGGTTAAACCAGATATGAGCGCATCAGCTTCACCGGTCTCCACCATCATACACCCGTAATAGTTACGCTCCCGCATAATTTTTTTGGCTTCATACTGATTAAAGCCCCTGCGTTTTCTTTTTTCAAAAAAACGTCGGCCAAACATTTCACGTTGCTCTTCCTGTTCAGGTTTCCGGGGATTAATGATCGGGCTATCTCCCAACTCCAACCCATTTTCTTCCATTATATTTTTTATACGTTGTTCATTCCCCAACAGGATGGGCTCGGCAATACCCTCATCACGAACGATTTGTGCAGCTTTTAAGATCTTTTGGTTATGGGCTTCAGAGAAAACAACGCGTTGAGGATTCTGCTTAGCTTTACCGGTAACAACCCGGATCAGTTGTTCATCACGCCCCAGCTTTTTATTAAGGTCTTCTTTATATAATTCCCAATTTTGAATACTGATACGGGCTACCCCCGACTCTATAGCTGCTTTTGCCACAGCAGGGGCAACAGTAGTAAGTAACCGGGGGTCTACCGGTTTAGGAATAATATATTCTCGACCAAAAGAAAGATTCTTTTTATTATAGGCCAAGTTGACAACTTCGGGGACAGGTTCTTTAGCCAAGTCTGCTATTGCCTTAGCAGCTGCTAACTTCATTTCTTCATTAATATCAGTAGCACAAACATCTAAGGCCCCTCTAAAAATAAAGGGAAATCCTAACACATTATTGACTTGGTTAGGGTAATCGGAGCGACCGGTAGCCATGATCACATCATCGCGGGCTTCCTGAGCGGCCTCATAGCTAATTTCAGGGGTAGGGTTTGCTAAAGCAAATACAATGGGGGCATCAGCCATGGATGTTAACATAGACCCGTCGACAATTCCTCCCACAGAAAGTCCCAAAAACATATCGGCCCCGTCCAAGGCCTCTTCAAGGGTGTCCGGCCCTTCCTTAATAGCAAATTCTTTCTTAAACTTATCCAAATCATCACGGCTCTCTTTGAGCACCCCCTTACTATCTAACATGATGATGTTTTCTTTTTTAGCTCCCATGGATATATAAAGTCGAGCGGAAGAAAGGGCAGAAGCGCCTGCTCCACTAATAACTATTTTTATCTTATCCAAGTCTTTCTCTGCCAACTCCAAAGCATTCATCAGACCCGCCGCCGTAATAATAGCAGTGCCATGTTGGTCATCATGCATGACCGGTATATCTACTTTATTTTTCAACTTTCGTTCAATTTCAAAACATTCAGGGGCTTTTATGTCTTCCAAATTGATTCCTCCAAATGTAGGTTCTAGCCGAGCGATCGTATCCACAAAATCATCCACTCCTCCCTTATTCAATTCCAAGTCAAAGACATCAATACCGGCGAAGATGCGAAATAATACTCCTTTCCCTTCCATAACAGGTTTCGATGCTTCTGGTCCAATATCACCCAATCCTAATACAGCTGTACCATCAGAAACGACGGCCACTAAATTACCCTTGACCGTATACTTAAAGATATTACCAGTATCATCATGAATTTTTTTGCAAGGTTCAGCCACACCGGGTGAATAAGCTAAAGAAAGATCTCGTTGGCTTTTTGTCTCTTTGGAAGGGGCCACCTTAATTTTCCCCGCCGGCGACCGGCTATGATAATCTAAAGCATCTTGTTTTCGTGTAGGAGTCATAAGGAGATATTTCTATGAAATAAAGTGCAATTTAAGAAAATACCGCAAAAATTGAGCTGTATGTTGATTCTATCAG
>CAZIGO010000044.1:10272-14659 GCA_964538595.1 uncultured Chitinophagales bacterium
CGATCGAGGTGTCTCAAGTTTTTAAATATAATGCTCAGATCTTTGCTAACCGAAAAATCTTTAGCATATAAAAAGTTTAATCGGGCAATCGTTTGAGTGTCGTTAATAGATATATTTAATTCATCAGCCGGATTTAATATCCCCGGCGAAAGGACGGGCAGTTTAGCCATATTATGGGTTTCACTCTTAGTAGGGATATAGCCTACCCATCCACAATTTCCGATCAATACATTAGCAACATTACGGAAAAACTGTTTTTTACGACGCATTATTATTATCAGGAGGGGAGAAATAAATAAGGCAATGATACACAACAAGATCTCTACCAATCGTTTATTACGTCGATTAGTGGGAGAAAGAATAGATAAATTAATATCAATACCATAGAGCTCTCCCTTTTGATGGGCGGCACTTCCTCCTATAATACTGAGACTATTTTCGGGCATAATCTTATATTGCACCGGAGATTTCAGTTCTCCCATCACTTTCATAATCTGACCGATACCGATATCGCGAGCACAAAAAATTATTTCATTAATTTTATAGATGTGCACAATATCATCGAGTTGAGTCAGGGTACCTAGCAGAGAGGAACGAGGCTTATTTTGTGGGTCATTGGGAGTTACCCGACCAATAAAGTGAAGCGAGTGAGCGGTCTGATTGAGTAATTGACGTACCCGGTTGACTTCGGATTTACTCCCTACCATAACTACCCGCTTGTTTTGTTCACTTTCCAGGTTGAGTTGCCCGGTTCGAATGAAGTGCCAGAGCAGCCGATACCCTACTAAAGCAAACACAGCCCATGCTGCTCCCATCAACAACAATGCTCTTGAAAAGCGCCAATGCTCCGGGAGAAAAGCATAAATAACAGCATTTACGACGGTCCCGATAACTAGTCCCCGCACAATCCTGCTAATCCGCAACGGTTTATCATATCCTCCACTAAAAAAAACACTTCCCAACCATATTATGATAAACCCGGGAACCATAAAAAGCATAAATTCAATAGGATAACTTCCGCCTTCCACATAGCGATAACTTTTTTCCCAATACTCTTTTAGCATATACATACCTCCTAACAACAGTCCCGCATCCAAAACGGGCATAATCAATTTACGGGTAAGGCGGTGCATGAGCGAAATGAGACCGCGGAGTACTATTGCTCCCTGGATAAGTAATTGAAATGTACGAGCTTTAGTACCGGATAAGTGTTTATGGGCAAATACAGACATCGCCCGGTAGAACAATCGCACATAATTTAAGCTTCCCCGCTTTGTACTCTCTCCCTTATAGTGAATTATCTGGGTCTTCGGGAAATAAAAGTTTTTATAACCGGCTTGCTGTATTCGATACGATAAATCAATATCTTCTCCATACATAAAAAACTGCTCATCCAACCCGCCAATTTGCTCCAATACCTCTTTTCGCAACATCATACAAGCTCCCGATAGCACATCCACCTCATGCGTTTTTGATTTGTCTAAGTGTCCTAAATGGTAACGGGCAAAAATTTTAGAATGAGGGAATAAATAAGAGAGTCCAAATAGTTTATAAAAAGCTATAGCGGGACTGGGAAAAGAACGCTTCGATTCTGGCAGAAAATTACCCTGGCCATCTACCATTTTAACGCCTACCCCCCCTGCTTGAGGATGCGCCTCCATAAATTGGACCATTTTTACCAGCGTATCTTCTTCAATACCGGTATCCGGGTTTAATAATAACACATACTTTCCTGTAGCCTTTTTTATGGCTTGATTATTGGCTTGGGCAAATCCTTTGTTTTCACTGTTTTCAATTAAATGGACCTCGGGGAAATTTTCTTTTACCATGGATGGGGAACCATCGATCGAAGCATTATCCACGACAAACACTTCCGGTGTTACAGCATATTGCTTGTTATATCTTTTAATAGCCGAATAAATGGTTTGAAGAGCATGCTCTAAGAAATATTTTACGTTGTAATTGACTATTACTATGGAGAGTTTGGGCGCCGACATGGAATTCATCCTTCAATAACTATATATAAAAGCGTCCTCCGTTTTGCAATAACGCTACTTTTCTGATTCATTATTGTCTTGATGGGCTAAATACTTTTCATAAGGACGGCGATTTTCAATAGAACGTGCTAATGTCATTTCATCGGCATACTCTAACTCTCCTCCAAATGATACGCCGCGGGCAATAGTGGTGATATCCACTGCATACTTTTCCAACTGCTTGGATATATAGAATATAGTGGTATCCCCTTCAATAGTGGGACTTAATGCCATAATAACCTCATGGATTTCCTGTGTTTTAAGGCGCTCTATCAAGGAATCTATATTGATATCTTCCGGCCCCACTCCTTCCATAGGCGTAATAAGTCCGCCTAAGACATGATAAGTACCTTTATACTGTTGAGTACTTTCTATAGCGATGACATCTCTGAAGTCCTGGACGACGCAAACAACAGTACTATCGCGCTTTTCGTCAGAGCATATATTGCATATCTCATCATCAGCCACATTACCACAAATACGACAAAATTTAATGTCAGAACGCATATAAGCAATAGCATCAGTAATCCGCTGGGTCAACTCTTCTTCTTCATTCAATAGATACACTACCAACCGGAAAGCGGTTTTTTCACCAATACCCGGGAGCTGTGCAAATGCTTCCACAGCTTCTTCCACACGTTTTGAGGGAAATTCCATAAGAGTTCAATAAATTTTAGAGATATATGTAAGCACTGTAACAAAGGTAACGCTAATCACGAAATAAACCAATTTTTCAAAAATAAGTATTCCACAGTTAGCTACGTATTTATATGGACCTGCCATAGGGAGAATGGTCAAAATCGCAAGATACCTCCTGCTATCAGGTGGAACCCATAATTGGGATAACCATACCAACGAGAGTATCTACCGAGTAAATTTTCTAAATTGATGAAAAATGAAAGGTTATCTAAATAGCGATATTGCGCTTGTAAATTAGCATCAAAAATAAAGGGTAACCGCTGAGATTCCCCATCTACCCGGGCATAGATCTTATCCCAAGCAAATATATCCGCTTTCAATCGTATTTTATCCTGAATATTATAATGGCCGCTTAAAGAAAGCTTAAACTGCGGAGCATGCCAAGGTTTTTCAAGATCTGTCAGATCATAGTTTTTATAATGGGATTGTAGCGCTACCTTTGCTTTATCTTCGAGATGGTAGCCCAATTGAGCATGAAAATCCAAAATAGCCGTTCTGCCATCATATACGACATCAAAGTTTTTCCTATCCAGTGAATCATTAACGAAATAGGGCTTATTGGTAATGTTTTTATAGGCAAATTCAAGTTGGTAAAAGAAATTATCTGCAAAATGCCCTTTCACCCCGGTGTAACTGTTTAAGCTCATACTATATTTGATCGGCATCACGGGTGTAATAAAAGGGTTCTTTTCCATTAATTGTTTATAGCTATTAGATATTATCTTCCCTTTCCAACCCGAATAGTATACGACATGGGTTTTATATAATTTCCGAGACAGGTATATATCGGGTAAGAATTCAGGTTCTTCATTTATAAAAGTCACTTTACCGCCTAATTCAAATTTCATTTTCCAAGCAGGCTTACGAAATATAAACTTGGGATTAAGAGTGGTAAAAAAGCGTTGTAAGGAGGAGTCTTTGGTATAGCGACCCTCTGAATATATTAAGGTACTATCAGTTTTAAAGGTGATAGGGTTGACACTCAAATTTACCACAATATCATCACCGTTTTCCAATGTTTTTGTACCTCCAATACGCCAATTGTAACTTTCCTCACTGGCTTGGTAATAATCCCCTAAATAATAGAAGTCGAAATGGCCGTTGTATTCGAGAGACTGTTCTTTTTTGGTACGCTTTGTAAAGTCAACTTGACCGGAAACAATGGAATAACGTTGCTTGACCGAATCATCTTCAAAACTTCGCAGTGAGTCGTTATAACCATATAAATGATGTACACGGCGATGATAATCTAAATCAGCTGATATAGTATGGTTGTCGAGAAACCGTTTACCAAAAATATGAAGATTATTATCACTATACTTTTGATTTTCAAGGGGACCATTCGATGAGATATGGCTAGCCCATCCTCCATAACGATAATCTTTTTGACGACCACTGTTGTAATATCCTTCTATTAAGGAGTGGTGTAATTGCCGAATCCTCCTTTAACATAAGCTTTCCCGGGGGATGAGAGTTCTTCTTTACGCATTGACAGTGCCCGGATCGTTTGCGTTTGGTATCCAAAATTTACAGGATAGCTCGGTACAGCATAATCCAAGGAGGGAGCAAAATCTTCCCGTGCCTTAGGTAATTGAGGATTAAAATCTATTTTGACCGCCTCTGCCGTAGTAGGTTCATACGACTTTACCACC
>CAZIGO010000045.1:0-5149 GCA_964538595.1 uncultured Chitinophagales bacterium
CAACATTTCATATACAATAACAGGAGTGCTTTATTGTGCAGGTACCTATATATTGTTGTGCTATTTAGCTTTATTTGAGCAAACTTACCATCAATATGTATTGTTTGGCTTATTTTTAATGGTTTGGACTAATGATACCTTCGCCTATCTGATTGGTCGACAGTTTGGTAAAAATAAATTATTTGAACGTATCTCGCCCAAAAAAACCTGGGAAGGTACTATTGGGGGGTTGGGAGTGACAATAATAGTAGCATTTTTGATTCAAAGTTGGATTAATGTAACTTCCCTCTTAGATTGGATTATTTTGCCTTTTTTAGTAACAATATTTGGCACATTGGGCGACTTGATCATTTCGATGTTAAAACGTCAATTCGATCTTGATGATGCCGGATCTTTACTCCCGGGCCATGGAGGATTGTTAGATCGCTTTGATGCTTTAATGTTAATTGTCCCTTTTGTTTATACTTACGTAGCTTTATTAAGTTGGGTTTGATGACGTTTTTTATTAAATTTGATAAAATTATTGATTGACAACTAATAAATAAAATTGATAAATATGAGTACGGTTACCGCCACAAATGGTGATTCTATCACTTCTAAAAACAAGGAAGTCCGGCAATTTATGGAAGAGTTGGCTGAATATAATGAAGGTCAAACGGAATTTTTACAAGCTGTATTAGAGGTGGCGGAGACGATTATTCCCTATATGAAGGATAAACCGCAATATCAAAAAGAGAAGGTACTGAGGCGTATGTGTGAACCGGAGCGAGTAGTGATTTTTCGTGTACCTTGGATAGATGATAATAATGAATTTCGTATCAATCGGGGTTATCGAGTGCAAATGAATAGTGCTATTGGTCCTTATAAACGGGGGTTGCGATTTCATCCGTCGGTGAATTTGAGTGTTTTGAAATTTCTAGCTTTTGAACAAATATTTAAAAATAGTTTAACCACCTTACCATTAGGAGCGGGAAAGGGAGGATCTGATTTTTCACCGAAGGGAAAATCTGATCGGGAAATTATGAGTTTTTGCAAAAGTTTTATGGATGAGCTGTATCGGCATATCGGCCCTGATCTGGATATCCCGGCCGGTGATATCGGGGTAAGCAGTAAGGAAATCGGATATTTGTTTGGTCAATACAAACGATTGAGTAATCGATTCGGTGGAGCCATTACAGGGAAAGAATTGTCATACGGGGGAAGCTTAATTCGTCCGGAAGCGACAGGCTTTGGTTGTGTCTATTTTGCTCGGGAAATGTTGAAAACGAGAGAGGAGGATTTGTTTGGTAAAGATTGCATCATTTCGGGATCGGGTAATGTAGCTCAATATACCGCTCAGAAATTATTAAATTTGGGAGCCAATGTTTATACACTCTCTGATACAGGGGGCTATGTTTATGATCCCCAGGGATTAGATCAAGAAAAATTGGATTATGTTATCCATCTAAAAACTAAAAAACAAGGCCGGTTGGCCGAGTTTGCTGAGCAATTTGATTTGGAATTTTATCCCGAAGCAACTCCTTGGTCAGTACCGTGTGATATTGCTTTCCCTTGTGCTACAGAAAATGAAGTAAATGAGGAAGATGCCCGAACATTGATTGATAATGGATGCATTTGCATTTGTGAAGGAGCCAATATGCCTTGTTCGCCTGATGCTATTGAGTTAATTATGGATCAAGAGATATTGTATGGACCAGGGAAAGCTGCTAATGCAGGAGGAGTGGCAGTATCCGGACTGGAAATGACGCAAAACTTAACTCGCTTGACCTGGCCTCGGGAAAAAGTAGATAACAAGCTCCAGGAGATTATGATTAGTATTCATGGACAGTGTGAAAAGTATGGTAGAGTCGATAAATACAATATAAATTATGTAAAAGGAGCCAATATAGCAGGCTTTAAAAAGGTAGCCGACGCAATGGTGGCTCATGGTGTTATATAAATGCAATCCCTCTTTTTTAATTTTGTTATCAATGTTCATTATAAAAATAATTGATTATGTACGGTGACTTTCAACAACACTTACAGCAAGAATTGAAAGATATTAAAGAAGCTGGCTTGTACAAGGATGAGCGTATTATTGCCAGTCAACAAGATGCGGTCGTAAAATTAAAGGATGGTTCGGAAGTACTTAACTTCTGCTCTAATAACTATCTGGGGTTGGCTAATGATGACCGCGTAATTAAAGCTGCTAAGGAAGCGATGGAGAAACGGGGATATGGCTTATCATCTGTTCGCTTTATTTGTGGAACACAAGATATTCACAAGCAGCTGGAGCAGAAATTGGCCGATTTTTTAGGAACGGATGACAGTATTTTGTATGCAGCATGTTTTGATGCTAATGGAGGAATATTTGAACCTTTCTTCGGGAAAGAAGATGCTATTATATCGGATAAATTAAACCATGCCTCCATTATTGATGGAATTCGACTTTGTAAAACACAGCGTTATTTGTTTGATCACAGTGATATGGAGGATTTAGAAAAACAGTTAAAAGATGCTCAAAGTGAGCGCTATCGCCTGATTGTTACAGATGGTATCTTTTCAATGGATGGCGATATGGCGAAGCTTGACGAGATATGTGATTTGGCCGACCAATATGATGCCTTGGTCATGGTGGATGATAGCCATGCTACGGGGTATGTAGGTAATAAAGGGCGCGGCACTCATGAATATTATGATGTAATGGATCGTGTAGATGTTATAACCAGTACACTCGGTAAGGCCTTAGGAGGGGCAATGGGGGGCTTTACAGCAGGTCGACAGGAGATTATTGATATGCTCCGACAACGCTCTCGCCCTTATCTGTTTTCTAATTCTTTAGCCCCTCCCATCGTAGGAGCGGCTTCCAAAGTAATCGATATTCTGGATGAAACCGATAAACTTCGTAACAAATTAAAAGATCATACCGATTATTTTAGAAATGAGCTTGAAAAAGCCGGCTTTGAACTAGTGCCCGGCAATACTCCTATTATCCCTATCATGACTTATGATGCTCCCAAATCCCAAAAACTGGCGGAAAAGTTATTAGATAAAGGTATCTATGTTATCGGATTTTTCTATCCCGTCGTTCCGAAAGGAGAAGCTCGGGTGCGAGTGCAACTTTCTGCTGCTCATGAAAAACACCACCTCGATAAAGCTATTGAAGCTTTTACTGATATCGGTAAAGAATTGGATATTATCGATTAACGAATGAAAATATTTTAAAAAGAACAAATCTCTTCTATCTGTTGACGTTTCTTTATTAGCAATAACTTGCCGGACTAATTTTGGTCAGTAGAAAATGACAGCTTCAAAATCCCAGATTCGGAAACATATTTGGCAGCAATTGAGAGAACAAAACCAGGCTCGATTTCCTTTCCCTGTTGAAGGAAGAATTCCAAATTTCAAGGGAGCGGAACAAGCCGCTTCCCGTATAACAAATACTAGTGAATGGCGAGCTGCCCGTGTGATTAAGATCAATCCAGACAGCCCGCAAAAGAAATTGCGTCAATGGGCGATGGAACAACATAAAACATTAGTGGTTCCTACCCCACGGCTACAAGATGGTTTTTTGTTGTTAGATAATTTGTCAGATCGGGCTCAAAAAGCAGCTACGATAAAAGGGGCTCGTCAATGGGGAACAAAGACACCTGTTACACAAATACCGC
The DNA here is from genome assembly GCA_964538595.1 of uncultured Chitinophagales bacterium. Classification (GTDB taxonomy): domain Bacteria; phylum Bacteroidota; class Bacteroidia; order Chitinophagales; family CAZIGO01; genus CAZIGO01. Next base: position 3,648 of record CAZIGO010000045.1, read on the forward strand.
CTATCGATATGATTATCAGTGGATCAGTAGGCGTCAGTAAGAAGGGGCAGCGAGTAGGTAAGGGCCACGGGTATAGTGAGTTGGAATTTGCTATTGCCCAGGAGGTAAACAAAATAACTCCTGAAACAGTAGTAGCTACTACTGTTCATGAAATTCAAATAGTAGAAGAGATAAAGACATCATCTCACGATGTCCCCCTTGATATTATAGCCACACCTGAGAAGCTTATACGAGTTGATCATCAAATGGAACGCCCAACCGGGATAGAATGGGATAAGATCACGACTGATATGTTGGAAGAGATCCCTTTATTAAAAAAATGGTATACTGCTCCTTAAATAAGGGGATAGCATTAGATTTAATTATTGTCTTCCTTGGAGGGGGTATTCTTTTTTCCTTGTTGCTTCTGTTCCAGAGGAGTAGCTAAATCCCTGGGAGTTCTTTTTTTCTCCGCCACTTCTCTTTCTGTAAGTCGCATATCTTCCACTCCTCCGAACAATATTTTTACGATATCCTTGAAACTACGGGCCCGGGAAATATCTCGGAATATGTCGACCCATTCGTGAAATACGAGTACCACCGGATTATAACTGTTAGGAGGGCGCGTAATACCGTAGTCGGGCTGTTCCTCCTCTGGCTGAAAACTACCAAACATCCGGTCCCATATGATAAAGGTAGAACCATAATTCGTGTTGATATATTTAGGATCTCTACCATGGTGTACCCGATGATGGGAAGGAGTAACAAAAATGTATTCGATAAAACGGGGTAACTTCCGAACATATTCTGTGTGAATCCAAAATTGGTAAAGTACTGCTGCTTGATGGATGATGAAAAATTGTACCGGATGAAATCCCAAAAAAGCAACCGGTAGGAAAAAGAGTAACTTTACGTGTTGAGTCCAGGAAAGGCGAAACCCCAATGTAAAATTATAATATTCTGATGAATGGTGAGTAACATGTGTAGCCCATAACCATCTCCATTCATGGGCAAAACGATGGGCCCAATAGCGGCAAAAATCTAATACCACTAAGCAAAGAATGTAAGACCACCATGTATGAGGGATACGCCAGGGAACTAAGTTATAACAAAAAAGTACAACAGTAAAAAGCCCCAGCTTTAATATTGCACTAACGCCCAAATTCCCCAATCCTATACCAATAGCAGACCACAAATCTTTTGTACCATAAAAATCTAATTTTTGCCATTGACTGATTATATACTCCAGGAAAACCAGACTTAACATAATCGGAACAGCATAATGAATAAGCGGTGTCAATTCCATTTGTTGTATTTCTGTAAGTGTAATGGTTTCACCACCGGTAAACATAAAGGTCTAATTTTTTATTATAGCTAATATAATGTTATAAAATTTCATCCTCAAAGATACATAAAAAATACAACATGACATTATAACGAAATAAATAATTTATGAAGAATAATTAAAATTGTATAAAATTGAATTTTTACTATTTGTTTATGTTATTATTTTGTAATTTAAT
>CAZIGO010000045.1:5159-10091 GCA_964538595.1 uncultured Chitinophagales bacterium
CCCAAAGGCTTATGATCAGATTCTTTATTGCTACCTTAGTAGGAGCAGCTATATTATTTGCATGGCATACGCTCTCTTGGACGGTATTGCCTATCCATTTTAATACATTTAAATACACATCGCATCAAGATGCTCTGTTAAATCATTTAGATACCACCTTAAAGAAAAAAGGGGCTTATATGTTGCTTACCGCTGATAATCGCAAAGGCAACTATTACAGTGAAAATTACCAGAAAGAACTTACCGAAGTAAAACAAAGTTATCAAAATCAGCCCAAAGCCTTAGTGTATTTCTCTCCCGCTAAAGAAAGGATGAGGGGAACATTAGGGTGGGGTATAGCCTTTTATTTAATTAGTGCTTTAATAGCCGTTATCTTTTTAACAGCAGCTCAAGGAGCTTTAAACACCTTTTTTCAACGTTGGTGGTTTGTGATGCTCTTACCTGTGATTATATGTATAATGGGACCTTTGGCGGACTGGAATTGGTTAAACTATCCTTGGCATTATGTCAAAGATGTATTGCTAGACCAGTTTGTGGGTTGGAGTTTGTGTGCACTCTGGTTGGCTTATTATGTTAGGTGATGTGATGGATGGAGGACCTTGAACGAATAGATGTTAAATGTTTTACCGTATAACCTTCGTTAATTAATAATTTGAGCGAATCAATACCTATTTGTAAATGTTGTTCTAGATAGTTATTAGATACTTTTTGATCGGAGGCTTGAGTTTTTACTCCTTCCGGTACAATAGGCTGATCCGAAACCAATAGTAAAGCCCCGGCTGATATTTTATTGTAAAAGGCAGTACTGAAAATAGTAGCTGTTTCCATATCCACTGCCATACAGCGTATATATTTCAAATACTTCTTGAAATCTGAGTCATGTTCCCATACTCGCCGATTAGTGGTGTAAACGGTACCGGTCCAATAATCTCTCTCATGTTCTCGGATGGTAGTAGAGGTTGTTTTTTGTAAGGCAAAAGCGGGGAGGGCAGGCACTTCGGGAGGAAAGTAGTCATCAGATGTTCCTTCGCCCCGAATAGCAGCGATGGGCAGTATTAAATCTCCAATATCATTTTTTTTCTTTACACTCCCACACTTCCCTAAAAACAAGCATGCTTTGGGTTGAACAGCACTTAACAAATCAATAATAGTAGCTGCATTAGCGCTCCCCATCCCAAAATCAATAATAGTGATTCCATTGGCAGTAGCACTTGGCATGGGGCTCCCTTTCCCTTTGACAGGAATATCATGCCATTGGGCAAATAAATTGACATAATCAATAAAATTTACCAATAATATATATTTGCCGAACTCTTCTATCTGTGTTTTTGTATAACGAGGGAGCCAATTTTTAACTATATCATCTTTTTTATTCATCTAGCAAGACATTTAATAGCAAGATACAAATAAAATATATATTTTGCTTAATAAACTCTCTATTTAATGATAATTTTTCAGAGGGGGGAGGGGACACAATCATGTATCTTATTAACGAAAGTGATTACGAAAAGTTTCTATAAAGACAACAGTCAGATTGAGTAATTAAATAAGTTTGCTCTCTACTTTTATTTTGTTATGTAAGGTGCGATGGACAGGACATTTGTTAGCAATTTCTAATAAGCGTTGTTGCTGCTTTTCATCTAAATTACCGTATACTTCGATATGTCGCGTAATCTTATCAATTTTCCCTTCGTTAGTTTCACAGTCATCACAATCTTTGGCATGCAACTTTTCATGAGATAAATGTACGTTAACTTTTTCTAAGGGCCAGGACTTCCTGTCAGCATACATTCGTAGGGTCATCGCTGTACAAGAACCCAGTGCGGCATTCAAGTAATGATAAGGAGTAGGACCCGCATTGCTCCCTCCTACCGATGTGGGTTCATCAGCTAATTGATGGTGATCACCGGCGATAATTTCCGTGACATATTTTTCTTTCGCTATACTGGCTACTACTTGTTGATCGGTTTCCAGTTGGGTGGCGGGCCCCAATTCAACATACCGTTCACACCAGCTGGCAATGACATTTCCCACATACAATGAATCTGCTTTGTTCGTTAGTAAGTGATTAGCTCCATCTAAAGAAATAAAACTTTTAGGATGTAAAGCATTTTTATAGATTTGTTTTGCATTATCTATACCTACTATATTGTCTTGAGGAGAGTGGAAGAGAAGTAAAGGTTTTTTTAGACTTTGAGTAGCTTGTTTTAAATTAGTAGCTTCTAGGTCTTTTATAAATTGCTCTTTGATCGTAAAAGTACGGCCGGCGAGAGTTACTTCGGCATGTCCTTTATTTTCTATTTCAGAAAGTTTGGCTTGAAAATTTTCTTTTACATGGGAGGGATCAGCAGGAGCACCTATCGTAACTACTGCCTCTGTAAATGGCAATTTTTGAGCCGCTAAAAGGACCGCTGCTCCACCTAATGAATGCCCGATTAGTATTTTGGGAGCCTGAAAATTTTCTTTGAGATAGTGAGCAGCTTGAACAAGGTCGCCCACGTTAGAAGAAAAATTGGTATCAGCAAAATCTCCTTCGCTCTCCCCTAAGCCCGTGAAGTCAAATCGGAAAACTGCAATATTGTGTTGTAATAATGCACGGCTGATATGATGTACTACCTTGAGGTCTTTGGAACACGTAAAACAATGAGCAAAAAGAGCATAAACTCGGGGTTGGCCATATATAGGTGTGGATAAATGACCTACTAATTGCTGACCGGCGTCATTAGTAAAATGTATTTTTTGGTCTACCATACTATAATTTTTGAAAAAATTTTAAAAAGGAATACTTCATAAAAAGATAATATAAAAAGAACTATGTTAATTTATGGAGAATAGAGAGAAGATGAATTTAAATTTTTATAACCGATTAAGGCCTCTTTATTTAAACTATCAGAATAAGCATACACAAATATAGAGTAACTATTTTGTGTTTTGTAGCTATTGCCCTCGATCAGTCCTACATCGATTTTTGACGGGGACTCTTTTACATATACATACTCATAATCGTAGATACCTTGTTTTAAAAGGAGGGTAGTAGTATACAAGTCTTCCTCTTTTTTATAGTGTAAGCGGGCTTCCGGCAATAATCGCCATTGGGTGAGTTCACCGAAAACATATATATGCCCTTCTTGTAAAGGTTGAGGGAATTGTAATCTAAAATGAACATTGGCATAAGCAGGTTTTTGTGGGGAAGAAGGTAACTCTACATGAAAGTGTCCGTCTTGGTCAGTTTGAGGAGTATAGTTTTTATAGGAGCGGGGTTCATCAATGGGTAGAACATGGTGAGGAGGGTGTTTTTTTGGGGAGGTTATTGAGTGAGATGAAGAAGACCGGAAGTCGAATTGACGAAATTCATTTCCTCCTTTAAATAATAATTCCCTTTTATTGTTATAGATTAATGTTTTGTCTTGGGTATAATCAGGTTCAGAAGGATGTAAGTTATTATCGGGGACACGATTTTGGAAAACATAGGGTTTGATATTTTGATAGGGTCTATTGATTTTATAATCTCCCAAATGAACTTTAAAATTTATTAAGTGTGAAGTGTTTTTCTGGGGAGGGGAAGGAGGTCGCTGAATAGTGGCAGATAATTTAACTTGACTATCAACTACACGAAATCGTTGAGTAAAGAGCACTTGATTGGTGGAAGGAGAAGTAACTTTCAGTAGATAATTGCCCGATTTTTTAATTGGTGTTGCTGGATTAGGAAAATGAAGCTGATAGTGGGTGTATGGTAGGGAAGTGTTTTTGAAATGGTATTGAGGGGGAATCGGAGTGGTATTGATAGATTGTAAATATTCATAAGGCATTAGCGTGGAAGGACGCCAAGTTCTTGTGCAATGGGTGATCGTATAAGAAAGTGTATCAAATGTGTTCCGGAGTATGTCAAATTTGAGGTGTAACGTATCATTTTGTTGTAGGTGAAAAAAGGGAGGAGACGAAGGGAATTGGGAGTTATAGCATTGTAGGGTTTTAATTCGGGGATGGTATATGACATTTTGTAAGGGGAGTAGGGTAGGGGTAGATAAACTATCAGGGGGATTAGGGAGAGAGTCTGAGGATTGATGTGGAGTTTGAGAAGGATGGCAGTGAAAGGAACATAAAGCAAAAAAGAATAATATTATAAGTAGTGAGAGGCGGGAAGCAAAAGTAGGAGGCATGGGATATCGTTTTTTTAATAAATTTACAATTAATTTACAAGACATTGGAAAACGAAAGGTATGTGGAGAACTTTTAAAGGTTATTATTAACCTGTTAGCTTTGTATTTTCAGTGTATTACCCCCTTCAGTTTTAAGGTTGATTTTATACTTTATTTTTAAAAAAATACGAATACAAGCTTGTGTTAGTCTTGTTTTTTTTCTAAAATTGCCTTGTCAATCATTTAGCTTAAATATTCGGTGATGCAATTACAATATTTATTATTAGAAGCTACGTTTGAAGGCATTACTATTTGGCCCATGCTAGTTTATGCAGCGTTTGTGATTGGTACAGCTGGTGGTATGATCGGCCTTTCTTTTATTTTAGGCGAAAGACATGATGACCCGGCAACAAGTGAAATTTATGAATCAGGTATTGCAGTGACGGGTGATGCGCGGGTGCGTTTTTCTTCTCATTTTTATTTGGTAGCTATGTTTTTTGTTATTTTTGATCTGGAAGCGGCTTTTATTGTAGGTTGGGCCGTTGCTTTTCAGCAAGTAGGCTGGTTTGGATTTATTGGAGCTGCTATTTTTATCGGCGTGTTATTTGCTGTATTAATTTATGAGTGGCAAATTGGCGCTTTGGATTTCGGACCCAACAGTAAACGCATATTGGAAGAGTATCATAAAAAGAACAAGGAGAGTAAAATCGTAAAGCAAGTAGAAAAAGCTGAAACGCGATAAACAATGTAGCCTTACTAAGAAGGCTTTTTAATTTTATAATTTAAACAGTAT
>CAZIGO010000045.1:10101-14488 GCA_964538595.1 uncultured Chitinophagales bacterium
AGCTATGGATTGGTGGATGACAAATGCAAATAACCCTACACAAAAAAGAAGCGGTACCAGTTCCTTTGAAGAAACCGTGAAGCAAAATGTGGTATTTTCTACCTTACAGAGTTTAGTAGCTTGGGGTCGTAAAAACTCGACTTGGCCGTTTAACTTTGGGTTATCTTGTTGTTTCGTTGAATTGGCAACGACGGTGACTCCAAAATATGATATAGCCCGGTTTGGCGCTGAGGTATTACGAGGTACGCCCCGGGAAGCGGATGTGATGGTAATTGCCGGCACTCCTTTCCTTAAGATGGGGCCCGTTATTCGCCGATTACATGAACAGATGATGGAACCTAAATGGGTAATTTCCATGGGGTCCTGCTCCAATTCAGGCGGGATGTATGACATTTATAGCGTTATTCAAGGTGTAGACAAAATATTGCCGGTTGATATATATGTACCCGGTTGTCCACCTCGCCCCGATACCTTTTTACAAGCTTTAACCCTGTTGTCCGAGAATATTGGTAAAGAGAAGCGACCGTTGAGCTGGGTCGTAGGTCCACAGGGTATTCACAAGGCCAAAAAGGTTTCACAGAAAGATCAGAAAAGAAATCAACGAATGAGAATGCGAAAAATCACACCCCCTGATCGGGTAAGTGATGAAATAAAAGTTTAAATGAGTAGGTGCAATTATGACTACTGAGTTATTTCCATTACATGAATTAAAAGAAAAATTTGGTGATTCCTCTCTTCAGGTACAGGAGACAAAGGATGAGGTGTTGACATTATGGGTACCGAAGAGTAAGATCGTGGATATAGTTCAATTTTTAAAAGAAGAAGTGACTGACCCTTATCCCCTGCTTTATGATATAACTGCTATTGATGAACGAACTCGCTCTAATCGCCGGGGACAGCCTGATAGTGATTTTACGGTGGTTTATCATTTACTTTCTTTTGCGCGCAATAACGATATACGGCTTAAAGTAGCTCTTAAAGGGGAGTATCCTTCGTTACCGAGTATTACGGAGGTTTGGCCCAATGCCAATTGGTATGAACGGGAAGTGTATGATATGTTTGGTGTATCATTTGAAGGCCATCCCCATCTTCGGCGTATATTGATGCCTCATGACTGGGAGGGCCATCCACTTCGTAAAGAGCACCCGGCCCGAGCAACGGAAATGGGACATTATGAACTTTCCCCCGAGGAAGAGATGGAGCAACAGCAGAATTTAAAGTTTGATCCGGAAAGATGGGGAATGCGTCGTGAAGGGAAGGATACGGAGTTTATGTTTTTAAACCTCGGTCCTCAACATCCGGGTACACATGGTGTTTTACGTTTAGTATTACAGCTCGATGGTGAAGATATTGTAGATATGATGCCGGATATTGGTTTCCATCATCGTGGCGCAGAAAAAATGGCCGAACGTCAGAGTTGGCATACTTTTATCCCTTACACCGATCGGATAGATTACTTGGGTGGGGTGTTAAACAATTTACCTTATGTTAAAGCGGTAGAAAAATTAGGTGGTATAGAAGTTCCGCGGCGGGCCAAATATATTAGGGTAATGATGAGTGAATTATATCGGATCTCCAGCCACTTAGTATGGTATGGTACGTTCGCTCAGGATATTGGTCAATTATCCCCTGTATTTTACATGTTTGCGGATCGGGAAAAGTTATTTGAAATTACGGAAGCCATTTGTGGGGGGCGTATGCATCCTAACTGGTTTCGTATTGGAGGAGTGGCCCAGGATTTGCCTAAAGGATGGCAAGATATGATGAAGAATTTCACTTCTCGCTTGTACGAGCGGTTAGATGAATATGATCGTTTTATTATGAAAAATAAGATCTTTAAAGATCGTACTATTGGTGTGGGAGTGTATACTATTGATGAAGCCGTTGAATGGGGAGTAACCGGCCCGGGATTGCGAGCAGCAGGGTTGAATTGGGATTTCCGTAAGCGACGCCCCTATTCTGTTTATGAGGAATTAGACTTTGATATCCCCACCGGCGAAAATGGTGATTCTTATGACAGAGCTCGCGTCCGTATAGAGGAGATGCGACAGAGTTTACGTATTATCGAACAGTGTGTGGAAAATATGCCGGACGGTCATCATAAGTCGGATCATAAACTGACAACGCCGCCGAGAAAAGATCGGGCCCTCAAAGATATTGAAACTTTAATTACCCACTTCCTGAATTCAACATGGGGACCGGTAATTCCGGAAGGAGAAGCATTTATGGGAGTAGAAGCAGCAAAAGGGCATAACGGCTATTACCTGGTCAGCGATAATGATGTATCCTCGTATCGAACGCGTATACGAGCTCCTTCCTTTCCCCATATGCAGATGGTCCCTTATATTAGTCAGGGATATACGGTAGCGGACTTGCTGACAATTTTAGGGAGTGTGGATTACGTATTAGCTGATATTGATCGTTAAAAATGAATAATAAATTTGTGTTGGAATGGCTAAGTTAACGCAAGAATTAAAAAAAGAGATTAAACACGAGTTTGAGCAGTATCCTCAAAAGCAATCGGCCTGTTTAGAGGCGCTCAAAATTGCCCAAGAGGAGTATGGATGGATATCAGATGATCTGATGCATGAATTGGCCGACTTTTTAGAGATGAGCTCTGATGAATTGGAGAGTGTCGCTACTTTTTATAACTTAATTTTCCGTCAACCGGTCGGAGAAAATGTGATCTTGGTTTGTGACAGTATAAGCTGTTGGGTGATGGAAAACAATAAAATTATCGATCGCCTTAAAGAAACGCTGGACATAGATTTTGGACAAACAACTGAAGATGGGAAGTTTACTCTCTTACCCATTCCTTGTTTAGGTACATGTGATCATGCACCGGCTATGATGGTTAATCATACGTTGCATCGTGATTTGACCCCGGAAAAAGTAGATGAAATTATTAAGGAGTATAAATAACATAATAAAGAAATAGTTTTATTCTTTTATGGAACAACCATTAACACAATATGTCAAGGAGGATAAGTCGCCGATGACGTTGAAGGAGTATGAAGAAGCAGGAGGGTATGAGGCGGCCAAGATGGCATTGAGTGACATGAAGCCCGAAGAGATAACAGAAAAAGTAAAAGATGCCAATCTTAAAGGAAGAGGAGGGGCAGGCTTCCCAACGGGTATGAAATTTAGTTTTATGCCTATGGGAGATGACCTCCCGCGTCCCAAGTATTTGGTAGTCAATGCAGATGAAATGGAGCCCGGTACGTTTAAAGATCGCTTGTTGCTGGAAAGTACACCGCATCAATTGATCGAAAGTTGTATTATAAGTGCTTATGCGTTGGATGTAGATGTTTGTTATACTTTTTTACGTTGGGCTTATAAAACATCAGCGAAAACGTTCACAAAAGCCATGGAAGAAGCCTATGAGGCCGGGTATTTAGGAGAAAATATTTTTAATACGGGCTTCGATCTTGAAATGCATTTGCATACCAGTGTTGGACGATATATGTGTGGAGAAGAAACAGGATTGTTGAATGCGTTGGAAGGACGGCGGGCCACCCCCCGAGCTAAACCTCCCTTCCCTACGCAAACAGGTTTGTTTGGGAAACCAACCGTCGTAAACAATGTGGAAACGCTCTGTAATATCCCTCATATTGTTAAAAATGGAGTAGAATGGTACAAAAACTTGAGTAAAACCGATGAAGGGGGAACGAAACTTTATGGCGTCAGTGGAAAAGTGAAAAATCCTGGTTTATGGGAATTGCCGTTAGGAACCACAATGGGTGAAATTATTAATGAACATGCTGGTGGTATGCAGGATGGATTGCAGTTTAAAGGAGCTTTACCGGGTGGTGCCTCTACTGATTTTCTTATTGATGAACATATGGAGGTCCGAATGGGATATAATGCCGTTGAAGAAACAGGAGGACGATTGGGTACAGGTACCATTATCGTTTTAGATGATCATACTTGCCCGGTCGGCTTTGTGCATAATCTTCAGGATTTCTTCGCCCAGGAATCTTGTGGTTGGTGTACCCCTTGTCGTGATGGTTTGCCGTGGATAGCTGATATTTTACAAGCTATTGATGAGGGAAAAGGAAAAGAAGAAGATTTAAACATATTGAGAGAGCACACGAAAAAGTTAGGCCCGGGAATGACGTTTTGTGCGTTAGCACCTGGGGCCATGGAGCCTTTACAAAGTGCACTGGATTATTTCAAAGAAGATTTTAAAAAACATATTGAAGAAAAACAGTGTCCCTGGAACTCATAAATTATGGCTAAAATACACGTAGATAATATTACTCACGAAGTCGATCCAAGCAAAAACTTGTTAGAAGTTTGTTTGTCGGAAGGATATGATCTCCCCTACTTTTGTTGGCATCCCGAAATGGGTTCGGTAGGTGCTTGCCGACAATGTGCGGTTAAAATG
>CAZIGO010000046.1:0-329 GCA_964538595.1 uncultured Chitinophagales bacterium
AAAGATGAAAAAGTAAATGCCCTAAAAGATCGCGTTTCGGACGCGTTAGTACAATTCAGGGAAAATGATGAATTGTCCGTAGAAATGAAAAATGGTAAAGTGTATGTGTCATTATCAGATAAGCTTTTATTTGCTTCGGGGAGTCGACAAGTAGACCCCAAAGGGAAAGAGGCCTTGGGTAAGCTGGCAAAAGTTTTGCAAGATAAACCCGATATAAATATTATGATCGAAGGACATACGGATAATGTCCCCTATAACTCGAGTGGTGGGGCAATCAAGGATAATTGGGATTTGAGTGTATTACGGGCCACTTCGGTCGTTCGTATCTT
>CAZIGO010000046.1:339-14332 GCA_964538595.1 uncultured Chitinophagales bacterium
AGGATAATAATGTCGAACCGGAACGCATAACGGCCGCCGGCAGAAGCAAGTTCCACCCCGTAGCTTCTAATGACTCGGAGACCGGCCGCCGCAAAAATCGCCGCACCGAGATTATTTTAACACCTGACTTGGAAAAACTCTTTAACTTACTCAAAAATCCGTCATCGAAATAACCGAACAGGTGCGGTCAGGAATTTTTCAAAGGATCCTGTTGTTAATAGTTTACATTAGCGTAGTCACTTTTATAGGATAGCGATAAAGAGTATGGTATGCAAAATTCGATCTGGGACGAAATAAAATATATTTTCCAACAGACGAATAATACTGTCTTACAACTCATCTTGGTTAATGTAGGCGTCTACCTGTTTATTAATATTTTATACCTCATTCTGTTTTTATTTGATAGTAGTCCAGTACTCTATAAGTCGATTATCGGTTGGTTATCTTTACCTGCTGACCCTGTTCAGATTTTACTACAACCCTGGTCGATCATTACTTACATGTTTTTACATGAAAGCTTGTTTCATATCTTGTTTAATATGCTCGTCTTTTATTGGTTTGGTTTGATCCTGCAACGATTTATGAGTGCTAAAAAGATATTACCGGTATATGTATACGGGGGGATAGCAGGGGCAGCTGCTTACGTATTGGCTTATAACATTTTCCCGGCCTTCCATGATGTATTAGGAGAGGCTATTCTCTTGGGGGCTTCGGCCGGTGTTTTAGCGGTATTGATCGCTGCTACCACCTTGGTGCCGAATTATAAAATATACCTGTTGTTGTTTGGAGCTGTCCGGCTAAAATATGTAGCACTCTTCGTAGTATTGATTGATTTAGTGAGTATACCCCGGGGGAATGCAGGAGGACATATTGCTCACTTGGGCGGCGCGTTATTCGGCTTTATTTTTATTAAACAATTACAGCAAGGTCGGGATTGGGCCGTGCCTTTTAATAATGTGTTTAACAAGTTAAAATCATTTTTCCGTCTCCGGCGGTCACATATTAAAGTAGAATATAAGAATACGGGTAAACGATACACCCCTCCCCGTCACCATGCTACTGAAGAGGCAGAAAAACAGAAAAAAGTAGATGCTATTTTGGATAAAATCGCTCAATCCGGATATGATAGTTTAACGGAGAAGGAAAAAGAGTTTCTTTTTAAAGCCAGCCGGGATGAGTAAGGGGAGGAAAAGAAATCAGCGTAGAAAGGTATCCCCGCTAAAAATACCATCCCACTTTTTATTCGTATCATTACAGGATTATTCCTAATTTCACGCGGTGAAACATACTAATATTATATAGAGCTAAAATAGGCGGCCCTTTATGAGTGCTAAATCATCTGTCAATCACGATCTTAAAATATATAACACGTTAACCCGTAAAAAAGAGCAGTTTACTCCGCTCAACCCTCCCTTTGTAGGTTTATATGTTTGTGGACCTACCGTGTATGGCGACCCGCATTTGGGCCATGCTCGCCCCGCTGTTACTTTTGATGTAGTCCATCGTTACCTAAAACATTTGGGATATAAAGTGCGATATGTCAGAAATATCACGGATGTAGGTCATCTGGAAGATGAGGAAGCCGGTGAAGGCGAAGATAAGATAGCGAAGCAAGCCCGGATTGAGAAATTAGAACCGATGGAGATCGTGCAATATTATACTTATCGTTATCATGACGCTCTGGATGCGCTTAATACTTTACGTCCCAGTATAGAACCCCAGGCGTCCGGCCATATTATTGAGCAAATCCAAATGGTGAAAGATATATTAGAGCAAGGGTATGCCTATGAAGTCAATGGATCGGTATATTTTGATGTGATGAAATACAACGAAGATCACCACTATGGAAAGCTATCAGGCCGTAAAGTGGAAGATATGTTAGAGGAATCCCGGGAGTTGCAGCGACAGGAAGAAAAGAAACATCAAGTGGATTTTGCTATATGGAAAAAAGCAGATCCTAAACATATTATGCGCTGGGATTCGCCTTGGGGGGAAGGCTTCCCGGGTTGGCATTTAGAATGTTCTGTCATGAGCTCAAAATATTTGGGCGTACCTTTTGATATCCATGGGGGCGGGCTGGACCTGCAATTTCCGCATCATGAATGTGAAATAGCTCAATCCGTCGGTGCTTATGAAGAGGAACCGGTACAGTATTGGATGCACAATAATATGATCACTATCGAAGGCCAAAAGATGTCGAAGTCGTTAGGAAACTTTATCACGTTGGATCAGTTGTTTAATGGTGAGCATGACGTGTTGCAACAGGCCTACCATCCTATGACGGTACGCTTTTTCTTGCTTCAAACCCATTACCGGAGTACTACCGATTTCTCCAATAAAGCCCTCAAGGCTGCCCGTAAAGGGTTTAACAGAATGATGACAGCTTGGGAAAATTTGGAACGCCTTACTTATCCGGATAGTGGAGAAAATAATATTAATGAAGAAGAGGATAAGCAAATACAGCAGTGGTGCCAACAATGTAAGGAACATATCGAAGATGACTTCAATACAGCAAAAGTAGTAGCCCGCTTGTTTGACTTAGGTTCTCGTATCAATGCTTATCATGATGATAAGATGCCTATCACTTCTATTCGATCCGCTACATTTCAACAGTTAAAAACGACTTTCCGAACTTACCTTAACGATATTTTGGGTGTAGAACCGGAAGAACAAAAAATCGCTGATAAAACGGATGAGTTAGTGCAACTGTTAATACAGTTACGAAAGGAAGCCCGGGAAGAAAAAGATTTTGACACAGCTGATAATATTCGCGATCAACTCAAAAAAATCAACATTCAATTAAAAGATAAAAAAGATGGTACCACGTGGACAATTAACGATGAATAAAGTAAAAACGTTCTTTAGTTCTCACTGGATAATAGGCGCCCTGTTGATAGGAGGAGGATTGCTGAGTGCTTGTCAGCAAGGCGGAGAGCAACAGCAAGCCGTGAAAGTAGAAGAAACCACGGAGAAGGCCTCTTCCTATAATGTGAAGCAATTAAATGTACCGGGATTTAATGAAGATACGGCGTATTATTTTGTCAAAAAGCAAGTAGCTTTTGGCCCCCGTGTTCCTAATACACCAGCTCACAAGAAGTGTGGGGAGTGGTTGGTGAAAAAATTTGAACAATATGCTGATGAAGTGGAAGTGCAAAAGGGAGTAGTAACGACCTATAAGGACGAAAAACTGCCCATTAAAAATATTGAAGTGGCATTTAAACCGAAGAAGAAGCGGCGTATTATGTTATGTGCCCATTGGGATACCCGCCCCTTTGCTGATCATGATGATACCCGTAAAGATGAACCAATATTAGGGGCCAATGACGGAGGCAGCGGGGTAGCGGTGTTATTGGAAATAGCCCGGCAGCTCCACAAAAAAGCTCCTAATATAGGAGTGGATATTATTTTATTTGATGCAGAAGATTATGGTCCCCCAGCTGGTCGTAAAAAACGGGCTCAGGCCTCTAAATCATGGTGCTTGGGAGCGCAATATTGGGCTACCCACCATAATCAATCAACCTATAACCCGCTTTATGGCATTTTATTGGATATGGTGGGGGCGAAGCAAGCCCAGTTTACGATGGAAGGACATTCCATGGAAAATGCCCCTGGCGTCGTACGTAAGATATGGAGCATAGGGACAGAGTTGGGATATCAGCGGTATTTTAAATTTGATAAAACCGAGCCGATCCTCGACGATCATTATTACATTAATAATAAAGCCCATATCCCTTGTATAAATATTGTTCATTATGATTATGCCACCCCGACTCATTTCGGTCCTTTTTGGCATACTCATGATGATAACATGGATATCATCGACCGAAATACGCTGGAATCAGTGGGCAGTACAGTGCTGCACACGTTATTTTACGAAGCGCAACAAAAAGGGGTGACTTCCTGAACCCGGTTAAATTTTCCCATCTCGATAGAGTTGACGCGTATAGGCTTTCTGTAGTTCCCGTTCGATAACTAGTTTAGCCAATTGTTCGGGAATTTTTGGAGGTGGTGACGTGGATAAGATGGTATCGGATCGCTTTTCATCAACATCAATACGATACAGAACCTGGAGTAGGCGCTCCATATCGTGGTCTATAAGTTCACGAATAGCGCGGGTCAGTTTCTTTTTTAGTTGCTCGTAAGCGGCTTTGTTGTTGGCTTTTATCTGTTCGTCAAACCGGGGCCAGTCAAAATCTTGACTGATAATGGCCGCTGTATCTTTTACAAGCTGGTATTTATGTTTTTCTTCCATCAATCCTGGAATTCGGCCCGGTGAGGGTACCGTTCCTGGTATATTTTTTTAACACGCTGGTATATACGTTCCTTCAGTTCGTCGATATTTTCATTGTTTAGAGCAGAAACAAACAACACATCTTCGTCATTCATTTTGGCCATCCATGTAGCCGATAAGGGCTGAACCCCATTTTTTTGTTCGGCATCATCGGGCTGTTGTTGCTCCCGGTATTTGTCTATCTTGTTAAAGATAACAATCCGTTCTTTATCCCCAGCTCCTAAATCTTGTAAAGTTTGGTTGACTACCTCTATGTTCTCTTCGAAGTTGGGTTGTGATATGTCAACGATATGAAGTAATAAGTCGGCTTCGCGCGCTTCAGCTAAAGTGGATTTGAAACTTTCTACCAAATGGTGGGGTAGTTTACGGATAAAACCCACCGTATCAGATATAAGGTAAGGCACTCGTTTGTAAGCTGTTCGCCGAACGGTAGTGTCAAGAGTAGCAAATAGCTTGTTTTCCGCGAATAATTCTTCGTCGGTAATCCGGTTCATTAGAGTGGTTTTACCGGCATTGGTATACCCGACCATAGCCACTCGAACAAACTGGTCCCGCTGTTTGCGTTGGGTACGACTTTCTTGTTCGCGTTTTTCTAATTTGTTTTGCAATAAGGCGATACGCTTGTCCAGGAGGCGACGGTCTTTCTCAATTTCTTTTTCTCCCGGACCACTACGATGGCCTATACCTCCTCGCTGCCGTTCAAGGTGCGTCCACATATTTTTTAAACGGGGACGGATATATTGTAGCTTTGCCAGCTCCACTTGTAATTTGGCTTGCGCTGTTTTGGCGCGCTTACTGAATATCTCCAGGATAAGATCGGTCCGGTCCAGCACCTTACAATCACAAATGTTCTTAATATTATTGATCTGGGAACCGCTCAGCTCGTCATCGAAGATCAGTAACTTGATCTTATGTTTTTCCATGTAGTTTTTGATCTGCTGAAGCTTTCCCTGGCCGATAAACGTTTTCGGGTCGGGGCGGTTAATACTCTGGGTCAGTTTCCCAACGGCTTTGACGCCGGCAGTGCGGGCCAGAAAAGATAATTCATTAACATATTCGTAAACCTGGGCTTTGGTTTCGTGAGGGCGAATGGCCGCTACCAATATGGCTTTCCAGGTTTTGCGCCCCTCTAAGATACGGGTGTCAGTGGTAAACATTGACGGTAAACTCTCTTTTTAGTGCTGTAGAATGAAGAATTCTTTGATTAAAGGTATTTAAAACAACAAAATTTTTGTAGTAAAGGGTTCACAAAAACCTTATTTTTTAAGATTCTACCAATGATTCTTGGAATTGTAAGTCGTAGAGTCGTTTGTAGTAACCATCGTGTGCCATCAGTTCTTCGTGAGATCCCATTTCTTTTATGCGGCCTTTATCCATAACCATTATTTTGTGGGCATGGTGAATAGTAGAAAGACGATGAGCAATGATAATGGAAGTGCGGTCCTGTACCAGTCGGTCTATAGCATTTTGGATTAACTCTTCAGATTCGGTATCGACGGAAGAGGTGGCCTCATCTAAAATAAGAATGGAGGGGTCATAAACAAGGGCGCGGAGGAAAGCAATAAGTTGTCGTTGCCCTAACGAAAGCGCCGATCCCCTTTCCATAACGTCATGATCATACTGGTTATGAAGTTGTTCAATAAAACGGTGTGCTCCGACTAATCGGGCGGCCTCTTTTATCTCATCACGGCTAATAGTAGTATTATTTAATGAAATGTTTTCTGCAATAGAACCGGAGAATAGGAATACATCTTGCAGCACTACTCCCAGGTGAGTTCGCAGAGATTGTATATCGTAATTTTTAATGTCGGTTCCGTCGATAGTAATAGTGCCTTGGTTAATGTTGTAAAATCGGCTGAGTAAATTTATGATCGTACTTTTACCTGCCCCCGTGGCTCCGACAATAGCTAACGTTTTGCCGGCCGGTATCTCAAAGGAAACATCTTTGATCACATATTGTTCATCATCATAAGCGAACCATACGTTGTCAAAGGTGATATCTCCTTTGATTTGGGAGGGACGAAGGGTTCCTTTATTTTCAATAAAAGCCTTGGTATCTAATACGTGAAAGATGCGTTCGGCAGCTACTATCCCCATTTGAAGGGTGTTGAATTTATCAGCCAACATCCGTATAGGGCGGAATAACATTCGGATGTACAAGATGAAAGCAATGATCGTACCCAGGGTAACTTGTGCTGTAATGATCCGGTTACTCCCCCACCATATAAGCAGACCGATAGAGGCAGCCATAATTATTTCGACGACAGGGAAAAAGATCGAATAATACCAGACGGCTCGTAAGTTGGCTCCTGTATAATCGTAATCGATTTTTTTAAAGCGTTCCAACTCTTCTTTTTCCCGCGTAAAAAGTTGAACAATATGCATCCCTGTAATATGTTCTTGTAAAAAGGCATTCATCCGGGAAACTTGAGTACGAACATCCTGGAACGCTATTTTTACTTTTTGTTGAAAGATATAGGTGGCGATGACCATAAAAGGCAGGGTGGCTAAACTAATGAGCGCTAATATCCAATCCGTATAGAACATGATGCTCATGACGGTAAATAAGGTCAGCAGATCGCCGAGAATACGAATCAATCCTTGTGAAAATATACGGTTGACCGCTTCTACATCATTGATGGTGCGGGTGGTAAGCCGGCCGATGGGGGTCTGGTCGAAATAGCGCAACTTTAGACGAATGATGTGTTGAAAAATACGCGAGCGGAGGTCGCGTATCACCGATTGCCCCACCCAATTGGTCAAATAGATGAATCCGTACCGGCACAAGACTTCCATAAGCAGTATCCCGATCAAGGCCATGGTCATGTAGAGTACCCCCTGGTAGTCGTGGAAAAAAATGAATTGATCTACCGTAATTTGAATAAGACGGGGACGAGCGGGGGCTAAGAGAGCTAAAAGTACAGCTAAAAATGCGGAGAAATAAAAAGGACCTTTGTAGGGGTCAACTAGTTTAAATATGCGTTTGTAAATTTGGGGATCAAAAACTTTTCCCGTCACAAAGCTTTGGGTAGCTTGATCGGGGTCTTTGTTGGTGGTGGAAGACTGTTTTTTCTTAGCACTTTTTGCCACGAGAACTATATCTGTTATTTATTGAATACTGCTTGGTTACTACTTAGCAGGGGGAGGTACGGTGCTTAACGAAGATAATGGTTTTTTAAACAAACTTAAACTTTCGGCATTTTAAAAGGGTATTCTACGTGCATCAAATATAATCCTTCTGGAGGTGCATCGAAATAAACCTTTTGTCGATCTTTTGAAACAATTATCTCTTGAAAGTCATCGACACTGATTTTGCCTTGTCCCACCCGCATCAGCGTTCCCACTATTCCTCGCACCATTCCTCTTAAAAAACGATTTGATCGAATGTAGAAGACAACTTGTCCCCGGTCTTCATGATTTTCCCATTCGGCCTCCTTAATGTTACACAAATTAGTTTTTGTTTGGGAGTTAGCTTTACTGAAAGCCGAGAAGTCCTCGTTTTTTAAAAGAAGTTTCGCCGCTTTATTCATGTCCTTAAAATTTAAAGGAGGCTGGTCATAAAATTTGCAAGCAAATCCATGCATAAAAGGGTTTTTCCGAGTATTGATAATGTATTCATAACTCCGGTTGGTCGCATCGAAGCGGGCATGTGTCTTGGGGGAGACCGGAAATACTCTTTTTATAAGAATATCTTCCGGGAGATAGGAGTTAATGCGGGGCAAAAAACTTTGGGGAGGGGGCTTCTTTCTTTCAAAATGGGCAAAGTTCTGTCGGGCATGAACTCCCGTGTCGGTTCGGCTGGCCCCGATTGTTCGTACGGACGTATTGATTAAAATTTTTGACAGACCATCTTCGATCATTTCCTGTACTGTATCTACCGATTGCTTCGTCTGTTTTTGCCAGCCATGGTACTGGGTTCCTTTATAAGCAACTTCTATAAAAAAACGAGGCATATATTTAGGTCGTTATTTCAAGTTTATACTAGCAGCGAAATGAATGCGTTATTAAAACGGCATCAATAATGGTCTTCTTTTATTCGTATCTGACGGTTATTTTAGTATCTTTTATAGTACTGATAGATAACACGATCAGTATAAAAGTTAATAAAATTATTTCTTTTTACGGACGACTGGGGATAAAACCGCAGCACTTTGTATAATCGTATTTTACAGGAAACAATTAAAGAGAAAGGAGTAAAAAAACTGATTGACGAGCAATTGCAGGAACTCCGTATCCGGGAACCCGCTTTTCAACCGGCCATTGAATCTGTCATTACTGATGAAAATAATACGTTATTACCGCTGCTGATTGATTGGTTGTCTGCTCATTGGCAAACCGCCAATCAAGGCACATCTTTCTCGAACACCCTTATTTCAAAGAAAAAAACTTTTGAGCGACAGTTTAATAAAATACTTAATAGTGCGGAGCTGGCTTTAATTGAGAAGCTCTTTTTTACTTTTGTATGGCTGCAAGTGTTTGACCGACTTCAGAAGGAAGCGGTGGAAGCGGGTGATACGCAACTCCAAAAGATTTTTACCGGTATGGTCAACAATACGTACCAATCCCAACAGGAGTTTTGGAGAAGATTTAAAATGAGTCGGGATATTGAATAAAAGCAGCGATATATGCTTGAGGACTCCGACTTTTATAATGAAGGGAGTGATTTGTAATACCCATATTTTATGCCACGCATTTTTCTTATAGCAGTAGCGGTTATATTATTCGGTTGGGGAGCGGTATATGCGCAGCCCCCCTCTTCTCTTGAAAATAAATGGGTATTAGTAGTAAATTATCAGCCCGATACCGTTGATGTAGCTGCTAATATTAGTTATGAGAAACAACATCCTGATTCGGTCCGGGTTCGTCGTGAAATAGGGCGTATCTTGCGCCAGTTACATGAAAACGGTTATCTGGCAGCGAGCGTGAAAAAGATTAGTTATCAAACCGATACCGTTTTTACAGTAGTTCATACGGGCAAACAATATAAGTGGCTCAACTTAAATCCAGGGAAGGTGCCCACTACTATATTATATGAATCGGGTTTCACCCCGGGCTATTTTACTGATCGCCCGGTCTATTACAAGCAAGTACGCCAAATTCAAGAGAAAATGCTCCAGTATGCAGAGAATCATGGCTATCCTTTTGCCGAAGTTCGACTCGACAGTATAACTTTCCAGGATAACAAATTAGCCGCTCAGTTAAAATTTAAAAAAAACAGCTTTGTGCAGATAGACAGCATAGCTTTACCGGGAACGGCTCCTGTTAAGCGAAGTTATATATATAATTATCTGGGACTACACCCCGGGGACCCTTATAATGAATCGCGGATAAAAAGTATTGTCCCACGAATGGAAAAATTGTCGTTTTTAGAGCTGACTAACGCTCCTGCCGTACAATTTTATGACCAAGGAGCACTTATAAAGCTTCCCCTGCAAAAGAATCAGTCCAATAAGTTGGATGGGTTTATTGGAGTATTACCGGGGGAAGAAAATGAAAAAGTAAAAATTATTGGGGAGTTTGATTTGAAGTTATTGAACGCTTTCGGTACAGCTAAACTTTTAACCCTTAATTACCAAGGATTGCAAAATAACACTCAAGATTTGAATACTCATTTTCGGTGGCCTTATTTTATGAATACACCCGTTGGGCTGAATGCTGATTTTGATCTCTATAAAAAGGATTCGACATATATAGATGTGGGTTACGAAACAGGGATACAATATCATTGGATAGGAGGAGATTTTTTAGAGGTTTATGTCAGACGAGAAAATTCTTCCTTGTTAAATATAGATACCCAACAAGTAAAAAACACCCGGCAGTTACCAGAAAATATTGATGTTAAAACTACCACCTATGGCTTAGCGACCGAAATAGAAAATTTAGATCGTACTATCAATCCAACGCGAGGCTATACTTTAAAAGTAAAAGCCGGGGTAGGTACTAAAGAAATAGAGCGTAACCAGCAAATTATCAATCTGAATAGTCGCCATTCGGATTTTGAGTATAGAAGCTTATATGACAGTATAGAAATGAAAACAACTCAATACAATCTGTCTTACAATATAAATACGTATTGGTCTTTGACCCCCCGTCATGTAATAAAAGTAGCTGCCCAGGGAGCAGGTATATGGACCGATCAACTGTTTAAAAACGAGTTATACCGTATTGGTGGTATGAAAGTGCTTCGGGGATTTAATGAGGAGTCGATCTATGCTTCGCTTTATAATGTTTTGACCCTGGAGTATCACTATTTGATTCAAAGAAAAGCCTATTTTTATTTATTTGCGGATGGAGCGTATTATCAAAATAGGTTTCAGGGTTTTTTTGAAGATACCCCTATCGGATTTGGTACTGGCATAACTTTTGAAACCGGCGCTGGTATTTTTACATTAAATTATGCTTTGGGAAGACAAAAGAACAATCCGGTGAATTTCAGAAGCGGCAAAGTCCATTTTGGGTATATTAATTATTTTTGATATTTATGAAGCGAATAGCTTATTTTATCATTCTGGTATTAGGTATATTTACTTCCCTCACGGCGTGGGGACAGTTCTATAATTCGGTAGCATCAAGAGGAAGTGCGCCCCAGTTTGTGCAACAAAAGGACGCTTATCTCTATCATTGGGAAGCTTTACAGCATTTACCACAAGAGCAGTATTACTGTACAAACCCGGCTGACTCAATCCAGGTAATATATGATATACAGCCTTTAAAGCACTCGGAATCTCCCCCTAATTGGATATTTTATGTTATATTGGGTATGATCAGTACTGTCGCCTTTTTATGGGTCAACTTTTATCGAAATATTGTGGTTTTGTTTCGTTCGCTGGCCAATATGCGGATAGAAAGACAATTGCAGCGACAAGAGGAATACTCACTCCCTTTATACGCTCTTATCGCTTCCTTATTATTTTATAGTGTGGGAGGCTTATATCTGTTTTTAGTGCTTCGTCATTATGAGGTAAGTTTGTTTTTAACGGGTTATCAGTTATTTCTTGGTTTGGTGCTTCTCCTGTTTGTTGTTTATATGATCCGATATTTTGTAATGCGGTTTATCGCTATTGTCTTTCCTTTCGGACCGGCTGTGGAATTCTATCGTTTTACTATATCAATGGTCAACCGGTGTTTGGGACTTACTTTGATCCCATTTGTATTTTTGATCGCTTATGGTTCCCCTTTTTTAGTGAGTATTGCCATCTATAGTTCGTTGGGGGTGGTAGCTATTTTCTTATTAGTAAGAATTACAAGAGGAATTGCAGGCGCAATAGAGTATATCGGGTTTTATAAGTTCTATTTTTTTCTCTATCTTTGTAGTGTGGAGGTAGCTCCCGTATTCATTTTCGTAAAGGGCTTATCTAAATTTGTATAACGGCATATGGCTAAAACACAACCTAAGAAAAAAACGAAGCGAAAAGTTAGTAATATTTTAATCTCGCAACCCGAACCGACAAATACCAACAATCCTTATCATGATCTGGGGGATAAGTTTGGTATAGGGATTACTTTTAAACGTTTTGTAGAAATTGAAGGTGTATCGTCCCGGGAATTCCGTAAAGCAAAGATTAGTCCGTTGGATTATACTGCTATTATTTTGACGAGTCGTTCGGCAGCTGATCATTTTTTCCGGATTTGTGATGCCTTAAGGGTACAGATGCCAAAGGATACCATGTACTTTTGCAAGACAGAAGCTATCGCTTTATATCTGCAGAATTATATTCAATATCGCAAGCGGAAAGTTTTGCATGGCGACGGAACGATAAAAGGATTGTTCCCTTTATTTGAAAATCATCCCGATCAAAAATATTTGTTCCCTTGTTCCCGTAAGCATAAAAAAGATATTCCTAACTTTTTGGAAGAACACGGTATGGACTTTGATGAAGCGGAGATATATCGTACAGTTCCCGCTGACTTGTCTGAGCTCGGTGACATCCATGAGTATGATATGTTAGTCTTTTTTACACCGGCAGACATCAAATCTCTTCTGGAAAATTATCCGGATTTTGAACAGGGAGATATGCGATTGGCAGCATTTGGTTCTTCTACCTCAAAAGCTGTAAAAGATGCGGGTTTGCGTTTGGATATTAAGGCTCCCCAAGAAGAATTACCCTCTATGTCCATGACGATTGAAGATTATTTGGAATGCAATAACTAGTCCGTTTAGCGGGCAACGCTCCACTTTTTTTAATCAAATACTTATCCCGTGAATAAAGCTAACCCAACGTCTCCCCAAAATCGTTTGGGGCAGGAAACCAGTCCTTATCTATTGCAGCATGCTAACAACCCTGTAGATTGGTTCCCCTGGGGGGAAGAGGCGCTGAATAAAGCCCATCGGGAAGATAAGCCTATGTTGGTCAGTATTGGTTATTCTTCCTGTCATTGGTGTCATGTTATGGCCCATGAATCGTTTGAAAATGAGGAGGTGGCAGTATTTATGAATCAACATTTTGTAAATATAAAAGTTGACCGGGAAGAACGGCCGGATATAGATCAAATTTATATGTCTGCCTTACAAGCCTTGACAGGCCGAGGGGGGTGGCCTCTTAATATGTTTTGTACCCCGCAGGCTAAGCCTTTTTGGGGAGGGACTTATTTTCCGCTTCAGAATATGCAGGGTCGTCCTTCCTGGTTCCAAATTTTGAAAGGCGTGGTGGAAACATTTGAAGAAAAACGAGAGAAAATAGAGCAGCAAGCCAACCAATTAACCCAGTATGTACAAGAGAGTGCTACAAATCTTATTGATACAGAAATTAAAATAAGTGAGGAGGAAGACAACTTTCCCCCCTCCCAATTTGACCAGATCGTGGATAAGATAACCAGGAATTTTGATACGACGAATGGAGGAATGCAAGGTGCTCCTAAGTTTCCTTCCCCTATGATTTGGCAATGCTTGCTTCGCTATTGTCAATTAAATAAAAGTCAGCAGTCAGCATCGGTAGCCACTCAGATAGAACTAACATTAGATAAGATGGCACAAGGGGGGCTCTATGATCAACTAGGAGGAGGTTTTGCGCGTTACTCCACTGATGCGCAATGGCATGTGCCCCATTTTGAAAAGATGTTATATGATAATGCGCAGCTTGTGCAATTGTATGCCTCAGCTTATAAACAAATGGGAAAGGAAAAATATAAGCAGGTTGTAGAAGAAACCCTGGCATTTATAGACCGGGACATGAGGCAAGAGAATGGAGGGTTTTATACTGCTTATGATGCTGATTCAGAAGGGGAGGAAGGAAAGTTCTATGTGTGGACGGACCAACAGATTGAAGAGGTGTTGGGGCAAAAGGCCGACCTTTTTAAGCAATTTTATAAAATCACAACAGAAGGAAACTGGGAGCATGGGAAGAATATATTACATCAAGGAGCTACTTATAAAGAGTTAGCCCGTCAAAATGATTTATCTGTTGACGAGGTGAAGCAGCAAATCAATGACGCCCGGCAACAACTTTTCGAGCATCGAGAAAAAAGAACAAAGCCCGGTTTAGATGATAAAATCTTGGTTAATTGGAATGCATTGATGTGTTCTGGATTTGTGAAGGCTTTTGAAGCTTTAGGTAAGACTGCCTATAAACAAAAGGCCCTTGAAAATGTAGAATTTATTTGGGAAAATTGCACGCGTAAAGAAAAGGGGCACCCTGTTTTATTACACACGGTAGCTGGGCAAAATAATGATACGACGACGGGATTTGTTGATGATTATGGTGC
>CAZIGO010000047.1:0-13958 GCA_964538595.1 uncultured Chitinophagales bacterium
GCAATAAAGCGAGAACGATGGAGCGTACGACCTGTATAATTTTCAGGTTCAGAGGGAGGATCTATGGGTTCGATATAACGGACATATGGTAATTCGGCCATCCCCCAAATCTTTTTAACCGCTGTACGTAAAACTATCTTATTTTTTCCCGGCGGACGTCGAACTATCGACCAATTGTTTTTATGTATAAAGTTTGTTAACTGCGAAGAGGAAATATCTTTAAATATACTCACTTTTACATCAATGGTTCCTGTATCTAACAAAGCCCAATGAGGAAAGGGGGGTTCATATAATTGCGGATTTAATTTGTGAGACGGATTAATCGGGGAAACCGCCTTTATACCATAATTTTTAAATGTATTTTTATCAAATTGCACTGGCATCAGAAAGGTTTTTGCGCGCTTCACCAGGTAGTAGAGACGCAAACTGGAGATACCGATAATACCGACCGTCTATGACTTCTTCAGAGTCAACAGAAGACTGAAAAAATGTGTCTAAATTTTGTGATAATTGAGCTGTTCCCCTTTCTAACCGGAGGGGGGATGATTGCCCCCAAGCCTGATTACAAGTTAATATACATACTACAATAAAATACCAATACCCTAAATAACGCATAAATTTTGAGCTGATTTTATTAAGAGGAATAATTTTAAATAAAATACATTTTTTAGTGCAGTTTAACAAACCCCACCTTTTACGAACTCTTAAATAGATTGATAATGTTAACAATCGCTATAAGGTAATTAATCCTTAAATAAAATTTAAAATACCTAAAATAAGGTATTTCAACTTAGCAATATCCCCATTACATTTGTCATACTATTTAAAATGAGTCTAAATAAAAACAAGCTCTATGAAATTTAACAAATCAACCCGAAGTAAAGGTTTAAGATTACAAACGATAGGTACATTATTCATCACTACTGTATTAATATTAATTTCTTTTTTCAGTTCTGCTCATATACGTACATTCACGTATGTATATGATTCGGATTATATGCCAGATAATCTATTTGAATTTGAGCAATGGACCACATACACCAGTATACAGGAGGGTAACACAAAAGAAAGAATATGGAGTATGCGCTCCGAATTCGAATACTCATTGCGCCCAAATCTTGCTACTGCTTTTTACCTCAATTTTGAAGATGAGTTTAAAGTAGGAGAGGAAGAAAGCGAGCGGCATTTTAAATTCGAAGGGATTTCATCCGAATGGTTTTGGCGACTGTCCAATCCTCGTACTCAAGATATTGGCATAGGCTTGTATGGCGAAGTTGGATATGGTAGTCAAGAAAGAGAACTGGAGGAAAAAATTATCATTAGTAAACGATTTAATAAATTTAATACCGCTCTCAATATTATAGCCGAACAAGAGTGGGAACATGAAGTAGAGCATGAGGATGGTGAAGTAGAGATCGAAAAAGAAAGAGAAGGGGTCCTTGATATCACCGGAGGAGTTTCTTACCAGATAAAAAACTTTAACCTGGGTTTGGAATTTCGGCATCATAATGGTTGGCATGATCAATTATTACCCGGTGCCCCTGGTAATGCCGAACAAACATTTAATATCGGCCCTAGTTTCAACTACTCCAGCTCTACCTGGTGGGCTACAATGACATTATTCCCCCAGCCGGAGCACAACTTGAATGAAATGATGGAAGCTCGTTTAATTTTTGGTATAGTCCTTGATCAACCCAACAATAACACAGCCCAAAAGTAGGGGAAACATTGAATAACCAAAAGGGAATGGTTTTTATGAGGCGATTAAAGCTATGTGTACTAAGTAGTATATGGTTTTTACTAACTCTTTTTTCTCTTAGTACAACGTGTTTTAGTCAAGAGATAGTCAATGATACCTCTATACAACTCCCCGACTATGCCGTTAAAAAAATAAATACTACGCTCCACCAGTTATGGCCTGATTCAACGTTGGTGCTACATCAACTAAATTTTTCCGCTGACCAATTAAAGCAGGCTGATATCTCTCCAAAGGAGATAAATCTCCGTCAGATTCGCCACAATAAAACCACTGTAGGCTATCTCTATTTGGCTTCGGCCCCCAGCAAATTCAAGACCTTTGATTATATGGTTGTGTTTAACCCCGACCTAACCATTCGAAAGATACGAGTATTAATTTACCGCGAACATTATGGGGGTGAAATAACTCGTTCTCGATGGCTCCAACAATTCGAAGGAAAAAAGAATGGAAAAAAAATGGCCTATAACAAACATATCCAAGCTATTTCAGGCGCCACCATTTCTGCTCGTTCTATCACCCGGGATCTTCAAAAAGTCAGTAAAAATATACTAATATTGCGTAAGAAGGGGTTATTAGTACTTTCCAATTAAAGGCCTCCCTTTATGGATTTGAATGGTAGTATTTACCAGTTTAACAATATAACGCGATACTTCTTGATTGCTTATGTCGTTGCACTGACCTTCGGCTATTCCACCGGCTTTGTATTTCTTAAAGAAGCCACCCAACTCGAGCCTACAGGTATTGAACAAAATTACCTCGGCAATAAAGACCAAGCCAAATCGAACAATAAATCGATGAAGTTTAAGATGACTTTCCGCGAGTTATTAACTACTATCCATACTCACTCAATCAGTATATCCTTCATATTTTTGTCTTTAGGCGTTATATTACTCTTCACGACCCTTCCCCCTTTGTTAAAAAAATGCTTGCTGATAGAACCTTTCATCTCTATAATCCTCACATTTGGGGGTATTTGGGTGATGTGGGAAGGGATCCATTGGTTTCGCTATGTAGTAATGATATCGGGCATTCTTCTTAATTTATCCCTTTTTGTGATGGTCATAATCATTTTATGGCAACTGCTGTTCTTTAGATCTACGAGTTAATTAAATACCAGGGATAATGCCTCATCCAAAAACCTCAACTGCTCTGTCCTTTATCATTCTTTGCCTATTAGAGATCAGTATATCCTTATCGCCCTCTTGGGCGGCTTCCTCCTCCTACACCATTCGGGGCACTACTATGGGGACGAATTATAAAATAATTTACTACGCCGCTGATCCGCTTATAAAACGCAACAATATCGACTCAATATTGCAGGAAGTAAATCAATCGTTATCACTGTACATAGACAGTTCCATTATCTCTAAAGTCAATCAGTACGATACGCTCCAAAAAGTAGATACCCATTTTAAAAAAGTTTATCAACAAGCTTACACTATCAGTAAGAGAACAGAGGGATACTTTGATTTTACCATCAAACCATTAGTAGGGGCCTGGGGGTTTGGCCCTAAACTCCGCAGGCAACCAAAAAAAGCGAATATCGACTCGCTCCGTGAGCTGGTAAATTATCGACAAGTAAACTTGAATTGTCGTCATAGCCAGTGTTGGCTCCATAAAGATATGCCCGGCATACAAATTGATTTTAATGCTATTGCAAAAGGTTATGGAGTTGATATAATAGCTGATCATTTAGAACAAAAGGAGATAGACCGTTACTTAGTGGAAATTGGAGGAGAGGTTATATCGAAGGGAAAGGGGCCTGACCAGAAATACTGGCGTGCTGGAATTCCCCGGCCTGTTAAAGAATCAACTTCCCCTCATTTATTTGCTGCTGTCCAACTACATAATCAAGCATTGGCTACTTCAGGTAATTATAAAAATTTTTACTATCAAGACAGTATAAAATATGTCCATTCCATCAATCCCAATACGGGCCAACCTGAACTAAACCGGGTACTCAGCGCCTCCGTCATAACCGATAAATGCATAAAATCAGATGCCTATTCCACCGCGTTTATGATTATGGGATTTAGTAAAGCGAAGTCTTTTCTCCATAAACATCCTAAAATAGAAGGGCTATTGATTTACTCCGGTAAAAACGGCCAACTAAAGCATTATATGACACAAGGCATTAAAGAACAAGTGACAATTATTGAATAGAAGTCTTACATATTTCTTTTTGAAGTTAAAAAGATAAATATTTTTGCATTATATATCAGCCTTAATAAAGCATTAAACGGTATATGAATTACAAATAACATTTTTTGTGTAAAAGTAATTCCCTACCGCAATACTACTTGTGTGGTACCCTTTAATTATACATACTGATTAGTTGACATTGCCGTAAAGTAAAATAAGGGCGTACAATATAGTCACAAATTGTATAAAAAAACTACTATAACATTGAGAAGGGCAAATTGATACCAGCACTAAGTTTTTCCAATAAAAATGTATAAATTTAAAACAAAGGAATAAATATGGCGCGTACTATAATTTTATTGTTCACTTTCTGTGTATTCATTGCCTGTCAATCGCAGCGCGATAAAAATAGAAAAGGGAATCAATTAACCAAAAAACAAAATACCCAACAGGATACCATCTTTGGGAAGTCATTTAAGGTGCAAGACCCGCTCTCTTCACGGGATTTAATTAACAAAATGCAAGATAAGAATAAAGTACATTTACAAGTGAAAGGGACCATACAAGAAGTTTGTCAAAAAAAAGGATGTTGGTTAACCCTCCCCTTAACCGATACTAATAATATACGTGTCCGTTTTAAAAACTATGGTTTTTTTGTTCCCAAAGATATTGCTGGCGAGGAAGTAGTATTAAATGGTAAAGCGTATTATGACACCCTATCTGTTAAAATGCGGAAACATTATGCCAGAGATAAAGGAAAATCACCTAAGGAGATTAAGAATATTGATAAACCAAAGACGCAATTAGCCTTTACTGCCAGTGGAGTAGTACTTAGACGTAAAGATTAAATACCTTCACCCTCCTTCTATTCTTCGCTTTGCGTTTTTTTATTAAAATAGGAAAATGGGATCTTCGTATAAAAAAGCAGATCAGTAGTACTTAAGCTTGCTATTATAACATAAATCTCATATGATTGGATTAAATATTGATTCCAGAGGGTAAGCAAAGGTAGAGGAGTTATTAGAAAAAAGTAAACACCAGGTTCGTTTTATAATGTTGGTCGACCTTAACAAAGTCGTTTACCACAATTCAAAAACCGTTTCAGTTTCAATAATTTACAAACTAAAATAAGGGCCAATTAAGTATATTCTATTAATATCCACTTAGATTACGAGCCAACTTCACCTCTCCCCCACCCTGTTCCTTGACATCAGAAAAGAAAATTGGCCATTAAATATAAACAGAAGGGGGTAAATCTAAAAATCGGAACTTTATGCATTTAAGTATCACTCCTTCCTCCACTTATAAGGTCGCTCAACGATAATGGTACACCTAAAACTTTAACAATAGCGGCTGATAAAATGGCTGGACATTATTATTTCTACCCGACTGCCGGCGACAGCTTGCCCACAAATTATGTCCTTCCCACTTATATCGACGAATTAGAAAAGCAGTGAACTCCCGAAATCTTTAATCAATAATAGAAAACTCCACCCGTCTATTTTTAGCTCTTCCTTCAGGATTATCCGAGCCATCCGGATTGGTATTGGGAGCAATGGGGTTCTTTTCTCCCATAGCATCAATGGTTAACCGTTCTTTAGTTATACCCTTTTCTAACAAGTAAGAACGGGCAGCTTGAGCTCTCTGTTTTGACAATCGAATATTGTATCCTTTAGGTCCTACACTATCGGTATAACCGACGATCTTAATCTGCAGATCCTTATAGGTTGATAATATTTGTGTCAAGCTATCCATTTTATCCCGTTCCTCCTCTTTAATACGTGAAGCATCAAAACCAAAATGTACTATTTTAATAGATTTCTTTAAACTTTTAGGAGCAGAGGCGCCCTGCTTCCCTTTATCACCCGCAGCTTCAGAAGAAGCAGTTTTTTGAGATGCGGGCTCAGATGGATCAAGTGTTCCGGCCTCTTTAACACTGTCATCTTCACTAGGTATAGTAATATTTATGCTTTGTTCGACATACGTTGTATCAATATCAAAATCGAAAAGCTGTTTATATTGTCCCGATTTAGGAGCTTTAGCTGTAACTTTATATTCCTTTCCCATAGGAACAGAAATCATATACTCTCCTGTTTTCGTGTTGGGACGATACATACCGACCGTATCTCCAGTAGAATCTTCCTTTATTGTAATCTTAGTATTAGAAGGTAATTTTCGATCCATGGCCTGGAACCCTGCTGCTTTGACCTGACCTTTGACCAATGCTATAGAGTCTGGCTGATGGGGGAAATCTTTGGGTAAATGTATAACATAAAGATCTAATCCTCCATAACCTTGTAAAGAAGCAGAGGCATAATATGCTCTTTTACCATCTCCTGAGACATAAAGATGAGCATCATCATCAGGAGTGTTTATGGGATAACCTATATTTTTGGGTTCTTGCCATTCTCCATTTTTCTTTTTAGCTACAAATATATCATACCCTCCCATACTATTATGTCCTTTAGAGGCGAAATAAAGGGTCTGATTATCGGCATGTAAAAACGGCGCCATATCGTGATAAGGCGTATTGATCTTAGGTCCTAAGTTTTCCGGTTTTGACCATTTACTTCCTGTAACTCTTCCTTGTTCATCCGTTTTAATACGTTTATGAGCAACATAAATATCCCGTTTTCCTTCACCGCCGGGACGGTTGCTTGTAAAATATAATGTTCGTCCATCAGTGGATAAGCTGGCCGGACCTTCCCAATATTGCGAGTTAATGGGTTTAGGCATTTTTTCGGGTTTTTTCCATTTATAATCCGACTTGCTGCGATAAATATTTCCCCACCGGACCGAATCGCTTCTATACACAAACAGCTCTTTCCCATCAGGTGAAAGTCCAATAGCGGCATCATGGACATTAGTATTAATTTTCCGACCGATACTAACGGGATTTTTCCACTCACCGCCTACGTTAATAGATACATAAATATCCTCATAATATTTTCCATAAAGCGTGTCCTTTTCACCAGAAGGAGTTTGTAAACCACCTAAGCTTCCCTCCCGGCGAGAGGTAAAAATTAATGAAGATTCATCAGCCGATACCATCGGGGAATATTCTGCAAATTCAGTATTAATATTAGCCCCCAAATTTTCAATACGTACCTCAAAAGAATCCTGAACTAACTTTTTCCCGTTTTTACACATTTCTATTGAACGCTGTACCTTATCACGAAGTTTATTTTTCTCTTTGGCATTATCTAAAAACTTATTGTACTGGGAGATAGCATTATCAAACTGATAATCTAAATGATAGGCATATCCCATATTGTAATAATACTTCACCCCAATGTCATCTGCATAATCCGTCAATCCCTCCAAATATTTCACCGCTTTTGTTTTATTTAAATTGGAGCGTAAATAACTAATAGCAATATTATATCTATATTCCGGGTTTTCCCCTTCCGCCAAGCTGTCTAATTTTTTATAATATTTAGCAGCTTTCTTATAGTTCTCATAATACAAGCAATTACGAGCCATCTTCTTTAAATCCTTTTCACTCTGGCCGTATAATCCTATATAGGAACAACACAGTAACAGCAGAATTAAAAACTTATATCGCTTAAACATGTGAATCAATATTTTGCTCCTAAAATAAAATTAAATGTTTGACATTTAAAATCACATCGGTTCATCCTACCAGATTACTCACTTATTATAGTTATTTTCATGAAACATTCCAAATCATTTCACTATAATTAACCGCTCAATTAAGTGGTAAGTCAATCAAAAATTCATTAACTTATTAATAATACAATCATTTGTTTCATAAACTAATTTTATGCAAAAATTACTAGCTATTTTTATTGTAGGAATTACTTTAATCGCTCTTTTAGCCTCTTGTGGCACTCAAACGGCTTGTAGTACTTCGGGAAGTAAAAATTATAAAAATACTATTGTAAATTAATTAACAAGCTACTCTTTGTCTCATGCTTTACGACTGACGAGGTATATTTAATTGTACCTTATTGCCCCATTTCTGACTTTTCACAAATTTACGGTTCCTCCCAATTTTTCCACTAATCTTTTTACGATAGAATATCGAATACTTAATTGATTCAAAGAACTTTTCTTAAACGGCTCTTGATCTTCATCAAATAAATCAAACAATTGCTGTTTTATTTCAGCAGGGATAGGTTCATTATTATCACTGATGGTAAGTTTATAATATTGAGAAGTAGATTCAAATGAAAAATTGACTTTGAGATGTTCCACCTCTTGTCGCCATTGCATACTATTTTCCAATAAATTCAATAACATCTGTTTTAAGGCTGTCTTATTTACTTTAATAATAACTTCACGGTCAGTCGGATAATTCACTTCACATTTCTTATTCAGTTCCAACAAAGTACTCACCTCTTTAATCAACTCATTTAAGTTAACGTTTACCTTATTTTGTTTTAATACTTTTGTGCTTTTACTATAAGCCAATATATTCTCTGTCATGGAATTCAATTGGCGAGAAGTTACTTTTAAATGATGCAGAATGTCAGCCATTCCCTCACTCAGTTGGTCGCCATAATTTTTTTCAAATAATTGCACTAACAATGTGATATTATTGACGGGCGACTTAAAATCATGAGCCAAAAGATTGGCAAATTGATTAAGATTTTTATTTTTTTCTTTTAATTCCTTCATATTCTGGTTTAACTGCATTTTATATTTTCGCAATTCCAGTAAATTCATGACTTGATTAGCCAGCGATTTTAAAGCTTTTATTTGAAAATCGGTAAGCTCGCGAGGCTCTTCGTCTGAAACGCAAAGTGTACCTAAAGCATAGCCCTTTTTATTTACCAAAGGTACACCGGCATAAAAGATAAAGTGTGGTTTCTCTTTTACTAAGGGATTGTCCTTAAAACGATCATCCTCCCGTGCGTCAGGAACAACCATAATTTCCTCAGGTTGTTTTATCGCATAAGAACAAAAGGCATATTTACGAGGAATATTATTTTTATTTATACCTTGTCTAGACTTGAACCATTGGCGATCATTATCAATTAAACTTACCAATGAGATAGGAGTATTGCATATCTCAGAAGCCAGTCTTGTCATATCATCAAACTCCTCCTCAGGTTGAGTATCCAATATAGAATACTCTTTTAAGGCCGCTAGTCGCTTCTGTTCAGTTAAACCCGATTGTGAACCACCCACTTTTATTTAGATTTACTATATAATATAATATTTTTTTACGTCTAAATAAAATATATTCTATCTTTAATTAGCTTTATTTAGCATAATAACTTATGAAGTTGGGTTTAATTTTAGCAGAAATGAGAGAGAGCAAAACGTTCACTAAATAAGATGGGAAGATTCCTCTGATTCTTTATCGAGACTATCGACGGCCTCATTAATATCCAGGAAAAAATGATCTTTACCTACCTTATCCATTATGCCCGAGTTTTTAAACAAGTCTCTTACCGGTCCCTTAACGCCCGCAAAGTAGATTTCTATATCACGATCACGATATTCAGTAATTAATTCTTTAAGTGCATGTAGGGCACTAGAATCCACTTTGTTTATTCCAAAAGCATCAATAACAAGCTGGTTCAGCGATTTACCACTCTCTACTTCCAATTGTTCCAGCTTTGTTTTCATATAGTTAATATTAGCAAAATAAAGAGAAGCATCTATCCTAACTATAATAGTGTGTGTTTGTGTTAAAGCTTCGGGGAAGCGTTCTAAGTCGCGATAATTCTTCGTATTGGGTAATCGGCCCAACATAACAATGTTCGGATAACTGGTACGGTGCAATACGATTCCCAATGAAATCAATACTCCTACTCCCATTCCTTTTAAAATACCTAAAAACAAAGTGGCTAAAAAAGTGACAATCATTAACACAAACTCCCTTTTTCGCACTCGCCATAAAAAACGAGCCTCTTTAATATCTATGATGCCCGGTACAGCCGTAATAATAATAGCTGCTAATACGGCCGTAGGTAAATAAAAGAGAAGGGGAATAAGGAAAAGTACAGCCGCTAATACCACTCCCACACTAATCAATTGAGATACACTGGTTTTTGCTTTATTTTCATCATTCACTGCTGTACGAGAGAAACTCCCGGCTACCGGGAACGCATTAAAAAAGGCCCCTCCCATATTGGCCAGGCCTAAACTTAACAATTCTTGGTTCGAGTCGATTCGATAATCAGGATTCAACTTAACCATTGCTTTAGCCAAGGCGATGGATTGAGTTACGCCTAGAAATGCTATCGCAAAAATAGTAGGGAGTAATTCCCAAAAGGGAAATTGTTGAAATTTTGGGATATGGGGCGCTGGGAAACCTTGTTTCACACTACCTAACACTGCTATACCCATTTCGTCTAATTCACCGGCCCAAACTACAAATGTAGAAGCCACTACAGCAATTAAAGGGCCCGGTATTTTAGGCTTCCACCATTTGAACAAAAGAATTAAAATTATACAGCTCCCTCCCATTAATAAAGTAGGATAATGGACATTTGAAATATTTCGGAATACATCCATTAAAATGGTATAAGCATATGTGCTATAACCCACATCTAATCCCATCAGGTTACCAAATTGACTAAAAGCAATGATAAAAGCCGCGGCTGAAGTAAAACCACTTAATACGGGATTAGAGATGAAATTCATCAAAAAACCGAGACGAAAAACTCCCATTAAAAGCTGAACAGCACCTACAAAGAAGGTGAGACAAATAGTTAATGTTATATAAAAAGCAGAGCCTTGAACAGCTATATCAGTTAATCCGGAAGCGATAAGTATTGATATTATTGCTACGGGCCCTAAACTTAATTGGCGAGAAGTTCCGAAAATAGTATATATAACCAAAGGAATAATAGAGGCATATAAACCAAACACCGGGGGAAGTCCAGCTAACATAGCATAGGCCATACTCTGTGGAATAAGTAAAACCCCTACTGTTAGTCCTGCCCTAAGATCATTTTTAAAAGAAGTAAACTTGTAATTCTGTATCCAATCGGTTATAGGAATGAAACGATCAAGAAGGGATTTACTATAATAGTTCATGGACTATATCCTTCATTAAAGATATATAACTAATAACACTCCCTATAATGAAATAGTCCATTAAAATAAAAAAATCAGAAAAAATATATCGATTTATCTTCTATTTTTGTCCGCTATTTGAAGCTGATAAATCTTTCGCCCTTTAAAGAGAACCTATAAATAAAAAAGGGTAAGCCATTGGTGAACCCAATAACTTACCCTTTTAATGTGATTTGGTATGAGTCAGCTATTTACTCTACCATCAGTTTCTTAGTGATTGTTCCATTATCCGTAACCACTTGGACAAAGTAAATACCGGCTGCATCATCATTAAGTTTGAAATTGGTTTTGGTAGTTGAATTGTTAATGTCTACTACCTTATGTTCTACCACTTTACCTAATGCATCGGTAATCTTGATAGTTGCAGATTGACTTTCAAGATTTCCAATTGTTAACCGGAATTGTCCTTCGTTGGGATTAGGATAAAGGCTAATGGCTTTCTCTGCCTCATTTATATCTTTCACATCACTAGTAAAGTCCACAGCAACTGATGTAGAGTACGATCCACAATTGTTCCAAACTGTTAGGCTAACCGAATACACATCATTATTACTATATGTATGTGTCGGGTTCGCTTTTGTGGATTTACTACCATCATCGAATTTCCAGAGATATTTATCAGCATTTGGTGCATTGCTCTGAAATTCATAAGTGCCTCCGCCTTTATCAGTCACATTAATATCCGCCATGGGATAAGGACTACAAGTTACATTGATGGTTTTCGTGATAGTATCTTCATTACAATTATTCATTGCAATGAGCATGACAGTATAAGTGCCCGTGTCACTGTATTTGTAACTCGGGTTTTGTTCTACACTTGTATTACCGTCACCAAAATACCATCGAACATTATTGGCGTTACTTGAGGTGTCCATGAAATTAACATAGAGTGAAGTATCTACATCCTCGTAACCGAAACCTGCTTTGGCAAAGGGTGAACAGGTTACTGTAACTTCTTTGGTTACTGAGTCCACTCCACAATTGTTCATAGCCACCAATGTAACATCATAAGTACCGGTGTCCGGATAAACATGAGAGGGATTCTGTACAGTATCCATCATACCGTCACCGAAATGCCATTTCCATCCTGTCGGAGCATTCATGGACATATCGGTAAAATCCACTTTGGTAGTACTAGCATTGTTTGTGGAATTAAAATCAGCATTGGGATCCGGACAATCAATCGTTATCTTTTTGCCTGTAGAATCGGTACCACAAACACTGCTTACTTTCAACCCAACAGCATAAGTGCCAGTGTCCGGGAAGGTGAAGCTGGTATCACCACCACTGCTACTACTAAATGTAATGGTAGTGTCAACATCACCATCTTCGTCCGTATCAATATACCAACTAAAGGAAGTAGCACTTTTGGAAGTATCATCCAAATATGCCGTGTAAGAATAAGTAGAATTGCTATATTGGAACCCAGCTTCGGGGCCACCGGCCGGACAAGTAGTTGTTACACTGTCATAAGCTGTATCACGGAAACAACTATTCCAGCTATACAAAGTGACATAATACTTTTTCACTGAGTCGTAAGTATGAGTCGGATTCTCCATCATAGAAGTTTGACCATCACCGAACATCCACTTCCAATTACTGGCGTTATGAGAAGTGTCGGTGAAGTCGACTGTAAGTCCACTTCTATTCATAGTAAAGCCAGTTTTAACCGTGTCAATTACATTAACGGTTATCATGGCATTATCCATACATCCTAAGCTATCCATGAGCGTCACCGTATAAGTCATAGTATCGGATGGAGAAGCCATGGGTTCAGCTACTGTAGTATCACCCAAACCCGCAGAAGGCGACCAAGAATATTTATAATTTCCGACGCCTCCCATCGCAGTAGTTTTCAACTTCACGGAATCTCCCCGACAAATAGTATATGTATTCGTATCAGCCATAATAGTAGGATCACTAACTTTTACCATCAAAGAAGAGTCAAACATACATCCCGCATCATCAGTAATAGTAACAGTATACATTCGAGTTGTATCCGGAGTAGCATCGGTTCGAGGAGCATTGGGCGTTGCCAAACCGGAATCAGGCGACCAATCATAATCATAAGTTCCTAAACCACCACTGGGTCCACCGGGTCCCATTTCTTTGGCTGAAAGTCGTACTGTCTGTCCTTTACAAATCATTGTATCTCCCGGTGACAGGTAATCCAGCTGAATATCACTGACCCGTATAGTAGTTGTATCCCAATACATACAGCCATGGCGATCCGTTACTTTAACAAAATAACTAGTCATGGTTGAAGGATAGACTTTAGCACTATTGCCACTGGTATCCATCGTACCTTGAGAAGTAGTATCTACCCAATCATAGGTCTTGCTACCACTATAAGTAATCATTGTCGTATCACCAGCACAAAGCGAATCGGTACCTACATTTTTGGAGTAAATAGGCCCGACCACAATTTTTGAGGTGTAATCATCAATACAAAGTGGTTCATTTGTATAACCGGCCATCGAATCAATTAAAGTGACATCGTATACGCCCGGTTGGGTAAAGGTATGATACATCGTATCCGGATCTATACCATAGGCACTTGTTACTGTTCCATCACCAAAATCCCATTGATAGCGAAAACGATTTCCCGCTACCAATTCTTGATGATAAATATAATTCCATACAAATTGATCAACGATCGGAGACGAACCATTTTCAAATAATGCACTATCTCCAACACAAACTGTGTCTCGATGACTAAATGAAGCAGTTACATCATAAGTAGCATGGGGATAAATGATAAAATCAAACCCGCCAAAACCTAAATCTTCAAACTCATGCCAAGTACCTGCATTATCTTCATACGCCGAATAACTCAGACCAAGATCATTATCATTTGTATACACTATTAATGTATCGGAGCCGATATGAGAGAGAGTAAAAACAACACCACTATCAATATTGACGGAACTCGGGAATGATACATCATAAGTGCCAACACTACTAACTTCAACTGTAGTATCTACCAATTTCGTTTGAGGCAAAC
>CAZIGO010000048.1:0-276 GCA_964538595.1 uncultured Chitinophagales bacterium
AGTGTTTCCCCTCTTCTGTTTCTTCTGCTGGAGTAATACAACAACAGTGTTACAAAGCTTTTTTACCAAAATTATTGCCCTAAAATATATTTTCTTATACACTAAATTGTCGGGCGTTCTTAGAGGGATAGGCGGGAAGCAAGAGCAGGGTGACGACTCGATTCATGATAAGCTATATAAATAATAAAGAAAGTCGGTAATTACTTCCATCATAGGGAGATTATCATTTAGGATAGGCTATAAAACGTAACTTGTGAGTTTATTTGTGTCAATGGA
>CAZIGO010000048.1:338-11566 GCA_964538595.1 uncultured Chitinophagales bacterium
TGACCATCCATTCCTCGATAGTTTGTTGTAACACTTCTTTTTGCTTGAGCATGGGTTTTTTGTGAATGCTCAATAGCAAATTTATTAATTTTTTGCGCATAAATTTTTTGTTTTTTGGACCGCCAAATTGGTCAGCGTATCCATCGCTAAACATATAAAAAGTATCATTTTTCTTTAAATTAATACTGATCTCTTTGAATGACTCTTTATGGGTGTCAAAACCACCGATAGAAATAGGTGTACCTCTATACTCTTTTAATTCGTTATCGCGTATGAATATGAGAGGATTCATCGCTCCTGCGAACCATAACTTTTGTTGGTTAAGATCTAATGTACAGAGGGCTAAATCCATGCCGTCAGGGATTTGTTGGCTAAGCCCCTCTTTGTGGAGAGCAAATTCAATTTTTTGATCCAGTTGCTTTAAAATATGAGCCGGTCGAATCTCCTTTTCTTCTCCTACTATTTTGTTGAGTAAGTTATTCCCCACTAAACTGATAAACCCGCCAGGTACTCCATGCCCGGTGCAGTCTATCACTGAAACGATAAGATGTTTTTGGGGAGGAGGGTTATCATCTTCTAAGGCTTTAAACCAATAAAAGTCTCCGTTAACTATGTGTAACGGTTTGAACAATACGAAACTATCTTGTACATATTTGTTGATATTTTTGGGGGAAGGGAGAATAGCCTTTTGGATAGTTTTTGCATATTGCAAACTGTCGGTGATATCTTTATTGCGTTGTTCTAGTTGTTGTTTATGCCTTTCCAGTTGAACTTTTTTCTTTCGTAACTCTAAGAGTTTAGTGGATTGGTGGGCCAGGGATTGTAAGACATTGAGTTGAGATTCACTTAATTGTCGGGGAGTATGGTCTGCTACACAAAGTGTTCCTAAAGGATAGCCTTGGTTATTAACTAAAGGAAACCCCGCATAAAATACAATATGCGGAGGGCTTTTGACCAGCGGGTTTTCTTTGAAGCGTTTATCTTTACGAGCATCTTCAATAATAGTAGGTTGGTATGGGCGCTGGATAGTATATTGACAAAAAGTGATGTCCCGGGGTACTTCGTCTTCCTTTACACCTATCTTAGACTTATACCATTTTCGGTCTGCATCAATGAGTCCTATTATGGAAATAGGGATGTTACATATTTGGGTAGCAAGGTGAGTCAGCTCATCATATTCTTCCTCTGCCGGCGTATCCATTATCATATACTCCTTCAGGGATTTTAACCGTTGATTTTCGTTATAGGGAGGGTTATTCATAAAATGGGATTATCTTGTTTCTCAATCATTATTGAGAAGTGATGGTATAGCATTGAATATCACGGAATTATTAATTCATCATGTAAACTTTATATAGCTATTCTCTTTCGTAGGGGAGGCTTGATTGTTTTTATCAATATAGAATACAAATTTTTTCGTTTGGTTTTTTCAAAAGTGCAAACATGTATTAAAAAATAAGGAAAATTTATACCTTTAAGTCATATAATATTAAATTTAAGTCAATAATATTTAATGTTTTTTGCAAATATCTGTAGGGGTGTGAGCATTTCTGAAACTTCAATAATTAATTTTTTTCTTTTCGTCTAATCAAATTAGTGAGAACTATTTCGCTGGTATAAAGGAATAGTATATTTTAAAATCACCTAGATACATAGTGAAGTCTCCAACCTTTTAAAAATCTGAGTGTGTTAATTGCATAAGGTATTTAGAATAGAAAGCCTGTTAAATTGTTAACCACTTGCTTTAGGGTAAGCAGACAAAAGTAAATGTGCGTAGCTGAAAGTTATACTATCCTAACGTTAATAGGTATTAAAGTGGGGTACTTATCATGAGTTCTAAATTCAACTAAAACTATATGCGCCTCGCCAGACGGAAGGTCAAATTAGCGTGTATAATTTAAAAGGGGAACAATTATATCATTCCACTAATCAATTATCAAGGGGGGTACAGATGATACCGTTGGAGGAGATAAAAGAACAAAGTATTTATGTCCTAAAATTGACGACACCCTCTCAGACTATTACAAAAAAATTCGTCGGTATTACTGAATAAGTGTGGCGTTAGTGATTATTCATTTTCTTATCCCGAGTACAATTAGTTTGTTTTGTTTAGGGGTTTTTTTATTAGATGAATATATTTTATGAAAACAGGTGGGAAATGGAGCTATTTACCTGTCCTTTTTCTTATTGTATACCAAGGCTTTTTAGAAAGAGAATTTTAGGAGAGTAACGCATTTTAGCAGGTTGGCTTTTGCTTTTTCGGACTCGTTTGGGAGGGAGGACCGAGAGAGGCAAAAATTTCAACAGGAATCGGTTTAAACGGACTTTAATAGATATCCAAGACAAAGATAGGGAAGGAACAAAAAGAAGCGCTGGATAACATCATCGAAGATGGGATGACCCAGCACAATAAAGAGTAGATTGACGACAATTGTGTGATGGACATTAAATCGGTGGATTATCTTTTCTCTTTTACCTGGATATTTTTTACTAACATATATATTGATATCTCTATTTTTTATTAATTTTAACAACTCAAAATGTGATCAACTATGTACCCGACCCGCCTTT
Source organism: uncultured Chitinophagales bacterium (assembly GCA_964538595.1). Lineage (GTDB taxonomy): Bacteria > Bacteroidota > Bacteroidia > Chitinophagales > CAZIGO01 > CAZIGO01. The sequence goes on from CAZIGO010000048.1 coordinate 2,910, forward strand.
ATATATTGATTGGGGGCCTTCTCGTTATTTGCTTTTTAAGCTGTGAAGGGAACAAGCGCCAGACAAGCTCCATCTCTTCCGCTAACGAGTCAAGGCAACAAAAAAACCCCTCCGATACCCAGCAACAAATACCTGAACAACAGAGCCATGATGTAAGCCAGTATAAGTACGACTCGACCCGTCAGCCAATGATTGGCCAGCAAGCTCCCGAATTTCAACTACCCGCTTTGAACGGCCGGACATACTCATTATCTCAATTCAGTGGCAAATATATTGTTCTTACCTTTTTAGCAACCTGGTGTCCCTTCTGCAACAAAGAAGCCCCGAACCTTGAACCTTTATTCCAAAAGTATAAAGATAAAGGAGTGCAAGTTCTGGCCATTGATGTAAGAGAACCCAAAAACCTGGTGAAAAAGTTAACTAAGAAAAACAATTTTACATTCCCCGTTTTACTTGACAATAAAGGTCGAGTTGCCAAAAAATATGCTCCTGATTATCTAATGCCCCATATGAAAAAAAGACACGAAGTTCCGATTGCCGCCAACTTGATCATTGATCGGCAGGGTAAAATTCGCTTTTATGAGCCCCTCGATACAGAAAGTTTTGATGCAGAGCTGACAGCTTTAAAAGATACCCTCAATCACCTGATTACAAGCCATTGATGAATGTTTTCTCTTTTTCGAAATCTTTTCGCTTCACTCGGTTATGGTCTATTATTTTTTATATTGCCCTTTTCTTTAACTGCCCAGAACTTTCGACACGGACAAGTTTCCAAATCCAACGGACTATCTCATAATGCAATAAAAACCATATATCAGGATGAACAAGGGTTCCTTTGGTTTGGGACTAAAAAGGGGCTTAACCGATATAACGGGCATAACTTTAAGACATTTCGGGCCCGTTCAGAAGACTCAACTTCACTTTCTGATGAAGATATATATTGTATTTATGAAGGAGAAAAGAATATCTTATGGATCGGCACCTATGCGGGGGGATTGAATGCTTATCATAGAACAACGGGCAAGTTTAAACACTACATGTATCGGCCCGATGACACACAATCCCTGAATTCCAACGATGTACGTTGCGTGAAGTCAGGACCTTATGGGAAATTGTGGGTAGGAACGTGGGGAGGAGGAGTTAATATTTTTGATAAAGAAGCCCATACTTTTGATCATTTTGTGAAGAGCACCACGGGATTAAGCTCCAATAACATAAAATGCTTTCTTAAAGGCCGGAATGGCCGGATGTGGATTGGAACTTGGGGCGGCGGCTTGAATATGTTCGATCCCGATAAAGATTCTTTCCAAAGTTTTGGAGATACGTCAGAGCCCTCCCCCACCAATATTACAGCCATTGCCCACGACCAGATGAATCCTCAATGGCTATGGGTGGCCTCTTGGGGAGAAGGTTTGTTACGCTTTCATCGGTCCAAGCACATTTTTGAAAAAGTTGATGCCGGATTACCGTCTGATTTACTCCTGAGTCTCAAACAAGACAAAGAAGGGCGATTATGGGTGGGGACAGAAGAAAATGGTTTGTTTAAAATTGATATTCGGCAAAATGCCTCTGGTAATCTTCAGGTAGTAGGTAAATCACGCATTAAGTTAGGAGAGGCCAAGCATATCAAAACGATTATGCGCGATAAAGCCAGCACCTTCTGGATTGGGACGGTCAGCCACGGGGGGTATGCCCTCCATCCTCCGAGAGCGCATTTTCAATATGAAAAGAAAGAGAAGGGAGGGCTCAACAATAATCAGGTGATGGCGATTGCTGAGCTGTCCCCTGACCGATTATTAATCGGAACATACGGCGGGGGACTGAATTTTTGGGACCGAACAGAAAATACTTACCGGTATTATACAACACAGGATGGGCTGTCCTCTAATAATTTATGGACCTTTCACCTGGATAAAAAAGGGAGGGTGTGGCTGGGTACGTGGGGGGGAGGCCTCAATCGACTGGATCTTCAATCCAACCGGGTTAAGCAGTTCGATATTAGCGATGACGGAAGTGGCACTAACTCCAGCGATATTCGTTGCATTTTTCAGGATTCGAAAGGGGACATTTGGCTCGGATCCTGGGGAGGAGGAGTAAATCGATATAATCAAACCACCCAAACCTTTACGTATTATACTTCTGACCCAAAAGACACGAATACCATCAGCTCTGATAATGTCTGGTCTATCACGGAGGACAATCAGGGTCGGTTATGGATTGGTACGTGGGGAGGGGGACTCAATGTATATGACCCGGAACAGGATCGTTTTAACTCTTTTACTCATCAGCCGGGTGACTCCAGCTCCCTTAGCGATAATTACATTTATTGTCTTCATTACCAGCCCAGTAAAGACGTCATTTGGGTAGGGACCTCCAATGGACTTAACCAATTTAATATGGAAACAAAGGAGACCCAACAATTTTTTAAAAAAGACGGCCTGCCCAGCAATATTATTGTGAGCATTGAAGAAGGCAGCCATGGGTATTTATGGATAAGTACCAGCAAAGGAATTACCCGATTAAACCAATCCTTACTCAAGAAGAAAATTGATAATCCAGAAATTTCTATTTTTAAAAACTACACCCCTTCTGACGGCCTGCAGGCCTACGAGTTTAACCAAAACGCTTCTTATATAGATAAACAGGAGGGAAAAATATACTTTGGAGGGGTCAACGGGTTCAATTATTTTCAGCCTCAGAATGTATTGGGGAATACGAGGGTTCCTCCGATTGTTATCACGGCGCTTAAAAAGTATGGGGAACGCGTACAATTAGATACGCCCATTACACAAAAAGATCACCTGACGCTTTCTTATCAGGATAATTTCTTCAGTATTGAGTTTGCTGCCCTGAATTATATTCTGCCCGATCAAAATCAATACGCTTACAAATTAGAGGGCTTTGATAAAAAATGGAATTATGGAGGCAATCTTAATATTGCTTCTTATACCAACATTCCGGGTGGGCAATATACGCTAAAGATCAAAGGTGCCAATAATGATGGTGTGTGGAATGAAAAGGGAACCTCTCTCCGCATTACAGTTGTCCCTCCTTTCTGGAAAACCAACACTTTTTATATTCTGTGTGCCCTCTTTATCCTGGTGTCCTTTTACACCATTTACCGGCTGCGCCTCCGGTCCTTGAGAAAGTCCAAACAAACCTTAGAGAAACAGGTACAGGAAAGAACGGCCCATATCCGTAAGCAGAAAAATAAGATCGAAAGAATTAATGAAGATATTACCAACAGTATCAATTATGCGAAACGTATACAAGATGCTCTTTTATCAGAAGAAGAAAAAAACGTTACCAATTTACCGTCTCATTTTGTGTTATTCAAGCCTCTCAGCATTGTAAGTGGAGATTTTTACTGGTCGGTATTGAAAGGGGAAGAATGGTATGTAGCGGTGGCGGATTGTACAGGACATGGAGTGCCCGGTGCTCTACTTACGATGCTGGGAACAGCCTTTTTGAATGAGATTACTGCTGACGAAGAAGATGTGGAACCGGGGCCCCTACTAGACCGGTTGAGAAAGCGTTTTGTCCAAGAGCTGAAGAAAAAAAATATCGAAAATGAAGACTTCCAAATGCGGGACGGGATGGATATCTCTTTATTACGGGTTAATTTGGATACTTTAGAAGCTCGCTGGTCAGGTGCCAATAATCCACTCTACTTGATTCGTAGTGATGACAACGGGAATATTAATGTCAATTACAAACGTCACATGAAACGCAATGGATATAATCTTTACGAGCTTTCTGCCCATCACCAACATATTGGCTATGTACAAGCTCCTGAGTCTTTTCCTACCTATCAGTTGCAATTAAAGAAACATGATAGCTTGTATATGTTCAGTGATGGCTTCCCGGACCAGTTTGGAGGACCTAGAGGCAAAAAATTCAAAAGGAAGCGGTTTAAGCGGACTTTAATAGATATCCAAGACAAAGATATGGAAGGACAAAAAGAAGCGCTGGATAACATCATCGAAGATTGGATGGCCCAGCACGAGGAAGAGCAGATTGACGACATTTGTGTTTTAGGAGGCCACATCACTTAAAACATACAAAATATCCTAAAAGGGAACAGGGGTGAGTGCCAGGTGGGGAGGGAGGGTTTGGAAGGTTGCTATACCATTTTTGGAATCATCATTGGGTCTTTACTTGTCTTATACTTTCAATTCAGGGTGGTAATTCTCGTGATAAGCCTTGACATATCCTTGTTTCCTATTTTTTTAGTTACCCCGAGTATCATTTCGTGATAATAATTATGTAATTGTTTTACGCTTTTGGGCAGGGGGGGTTAGCGTTATCACATTTTTTAATCAACTAAAATTGTAAGCGTTCAGTTCAAGGTCATTTCTGTTTGGATGTTACCGTATCTCACTATCTGCTCTATGGTTCAACCCTCAATATGACATAGAACATAACCGGCGGTGAGGTGTATCATATCATACCTCATATAAAAGGGGCAACTTTACATTGCAATTAAACATTGAATCATAAAAAATTAAGCTATGGGTAGTTCAAATAAAATTGAACAGCTAATAATAGCTACTGTTGCATTTTTTTGGTGTTTTTTGATGTGGTTTTCTACGGCCGCCTTCAGTCCCAGTATTGCCGAAAAATTTAATTTAACTACTGCGGAAATGGGGGTGTTAGCCAGTTCTGCTATTTGGTTGGCTCCTGTGGGGCGTATTGTTGCTGGCTGGGCTTCGGATCGATTTGGAGCCCCCCGTACTTTTTCAGTTATTCTTGTGATAGCAGGATTATTAAGTATCCATTCGGCCTTTGTCGAAAATTATACTATTCTTTTTATTGAACGTGTTATAGTAGCTGGGGCCGGAGTTTCTTTTGTGGTAGGTATCCAACATGTTGCGCAATGGTTTAAGGATAATGAAATCGGTACGGCAGAAGGGCTTTATGCCGGCACGGGTAATGCAGGAGCCGGTGTGGGGGCATTAATACTGCCGCGGATGTATGGGGCCGATTTTTCTTCCGCATTTCTTCACTTGGGCATTGTGGCCTTGATAATAGCAGCGGTATATATGTGGCGGGGAGTAGCTGCAAAAACAAAAGAACAAGCGGAGGTAGCAAAGAGTTCGGCAACTTGGCGGGATACGCTCTTTGTCTGGTCTCGTTATGCAGCTATCGCTTTGATGCTAGCTTATGCTATGTCCTTTGGACTGGAAATTGCAATGAATTCTTGGTTGCCCGGTTATTATGCGGAGGGATTTAAGCAGGCCATTGCAGATTTGGGATTTGATAGCATAGAACAGATACAAATAGCGGCCGGGACGTTTGCGGCGGTTCAATCATTTAACGCGTCATTGTTCCGACCGTTTGCCGGGTATATGTCAGATCTTTGGCAACGGAAAGGATGGACACCATTTCCGTTCGTAAGTAAAAAACAAACGTATTCTCCCCGTCTTCATTGGCTGCTTATGGCCCTCATACTTATCATTATAATGATGACACTGATGACCATTGCTGGGCTAGTAGGATTGCTTAGTCTATCTGTTGTTACATTGGCTATATTTGGAATTTGTGTCAGCTTCGGTACAGGGGGCGTATTTGCGGTTGTACCTCTCTTGTTTAAAAATCGACCTGGTATCGCTACCGGATTTATAGGCGGATTGTCCACCACAGGGGGAATTATTTATCCCTTGGTTTATGGCTATGCCGCTAATATCCATATGGGGTATTTGTATGTGGGGCTCTTCATTTTCGTGCCCTTTGTGCTCTTTTACATGTGGGCTACCCATTGGGAAAAGAATCCTGCCAAACACGGTATTGGAAGTGAAGAAAGTTGGATGGATGGAAAAAAGGAGGCTAAACGAGCTTAAAAGTATTTCATTTTATCATCAAAACTGGAACCTATGAGCACTAAAACAAAAAACATAAAAACTGATGAGGAAGAATTCGATGCCTGGTATAAGTATGGAGTATTTATACTTTATCTGGAAATGTTTATTGCCATAGCAGTGACCATCTTTTCATTGTATATGGCATTTACGGGCACTGCAGGATTTTTGACACATTAAAAAATGAATCTTATGAAATCTCATTTCGCTACTGCTATAAACTGTATGGATGGCCGGGTCCAATTGCCTGTAATTGCTTGGTTAAAGGAGAAATACAATGTTGATTATGTGGATATGCTTACGGAGCCCGGACCGGATAAATTGCTTTCCCAAAATGGCTTAACTGATATAAAGGGATTGCAAAAGAAAATTGAAATATCCGTCAAGCAACACGGCTCTAATATTATTGCTGTTGTCGGGCATGCGGATTGTGCCGGTAATCCAGTGAAAGAAAAACAACACCGGTCGCATATAAAAAAGAGTGTTAAGAAGGTGGCTCGGTCACAGGATCAAGATATCGAGGTTATCGGACTTTGGGTAGATAAAAAGTTTAAGGTAAAAAAAGTGGCTTAACCCACTATAAATAATGATCGTCGATTCATCTGCTAATCTTAGATGAGAAGCATACTAAAACTGGCTAAAAACGCTAAAAATTATGTCTGTTATAAAGTATTTATATCGTTTATCCAGCGAAACCACGGGGAGCTTTAATATTTTGATTGCGGTATGTTTATTTTTTATGGGAGCCTGTCAACAGAAATCCCCTGCCCCCTCCCTTGATGTAATAGCTGAATTGCCGGATCCTCCCCAGGTTCCCTCGCCGATAAGTCGTGATCAACCTGCCAATGTAAAAGTCACATTAAGGGCGGAGGAACATTATAGCGAATTAAAAGACGATGTAGTTTACGAATACTGGACTTTTAACGGTACTGTCCCGGGGCCTATGATCCGGGTTCGCCAGGGAGATATGATAGAAATGACCTTAAATAATCCCCATCATAATCAACATGGCCACAGTATCGACCTGCATGCAGTCACAGGGCCGGGAGGAGGAGCCATAGCTACCGATGTGTTGCCCGGTGAGTCGGCTACGCTCCGTTTTAAAGCGCTCAAGACCGGCATCTTCCTTTATCACTGTGCGTCCTCAAATAAAACGCATCACCATGGCGGCCATGAGCATAATTATACCGTAGCCGATCACATTGCTAATGGTATGTATGGCATTATTGTAGTAGAACCTCCTGAGGGCCTTAATGAAGTGGATCGGGAGTTTTATATCACTCAACAAGAAATTTACACTTCTGACAGCGTCCATGGGCACAAACATGAAGAACCGGATACGATTCCTTATTCACGGGAGTTGATGCTTTCGGAAGAACCTGCTTATGTAACTTTTAACGGCACTCGAGCAAGTTTGACGGGTAAAAATTCGCTAAAAGCCAGTGTGGGAGAAAAAGTTCGGATCTATTTTGCTGCCGCCGGACCGAATCTTTCTTCCAGTTTTCATATTATCGGTGAACATCTGGATAAAGTTTATGAAAAAGGAAGCTTCTCGAATGTAGGGTACGATGTACAAACGGCACAGGTGCCGGCAGGATCCGCCATTGGGGCAGAAGCGAGTTTCCAGGTACCCGGCGAATATATCCCGCTTGATCACCACATCGGACGCAAAGATCTCGGGGCCTATGGCGTGATCAAGGTAACGGGACCTGACAATTCAGGCGTTTATGACAATTAGTTTAAAGCAAATAGCTATATAATAACTCCCCAAACTCTAAAAGGACACATTATGGAAAAGTGGAAAAATGCGTTTTTCTTTTTTTCGCTCATATTTATTGGAATGTCGATTGTAGATGCCCAGGTCAACATGGACGCTCAAATGCGTCCCCGCGCTGAATACCGTAATGGGTATCGTACCTTACCCGACTCAATGACACGACCTGCTGGCTTTATCTCACAGCGAAGTCGGCTCAACCTGGGGTATACTGATAGTACGATTGAATTCAAAATGTCACTCCAGGATGTTCGTGTTTGGGGAGACGAAGCACACCTTCTCGATATCCCCAGTACCGCTGTCCATGAAGCCTGGACCAAAATAAAGTTTTCTGAAAACTATCACTTGAAATTAGGGCGTCAGGAGTTAAGCTATGATAATCATAGGTTATTAGGTAATGTAAATTGGACACAGCAAGCCCGCAGTCATGATGCCGCTGTGTTTATGTATAGAAGAAAGGGGTGGAAAGTGGATGTGGGAGGAGCCTTCAATCAGGGGACAGAGCGATTATTTGGTACTGATTATGAGATTAACAACTATAAAACATTGTCCTATATATGGGTGAACAAGCCAGTGACCCAAAAGTTAGATTTATCACTATACGGTATTAGTGACGGGTTTCAAGCCGACTTTAATTCCCATAAGCTCCTCTATCGGTATACCTACGGGATAATGGGAGATTATAACTTAAATGCGTTAAAGTTGCATTGGTCGTTATTTGGGCAAAGTGGTCAGGATAAGAATTATAATTCCATAAGGGCTTATATGGGTACGTTTAATGCGACCTATCAATGGGATAACTTAAAACTTGTCGGGGGTATTGACTACTTGTCAGGTACGGACGGCATCGATACCAGCAATAATCAGAACAATACTTTCAATACCTTGTATGCCACCAATCATAAGTTTTACGGCTATATGGACTACTTTCTCAATATCGCCAAGGATACGCGAGGAGGAGGGTTACGCGATGCCTATCTAAAAATTAATTATGACGTGACTGATCGATTGACGGGGGCATTGCA
>CAZIGO010000048.1:11576-13830 GCA_964538595.1 uncultured Chitinophagales bacterium
AGAAATTGATGTAACGCTTGCTTATCAATGGAAAGATGAAGTTTCTTTTAAAGCCGGCTTCTCCACATTACTTGCCGCTTCCTCTATGCAAGCTCTGAAAGGAGGCGAATCTGATCGATTTAATCAATGGGGGTGGGTAATGGTAAATATTACCCCCGAATTATTGAAATAATATTATTTATTGTGATGGTTACCTCGTGATTTCCGGTCGTTAGTGACAGTTTGGTATACCTTACCCTGAACGGTGTGAATCTTCAATTTAACATTTGAAGATCGAGACAAGGTGTATTGGAAGGTTACAGTATGCGATGTAGGGTTGGGGTGAAGAGCTATATTAGCTCTGCTTTGTCGTTGGGAGGGAACCCCCGTGCTTTCTACAGTAACGTTCTGACAAGAACTGTCAGTTTTGCCACAGGCATTGGTTACTTCCAAACATACTTTGTAAGTCCCGCCTGATTGATATGTGTGACTGGGATTGGGTTGGGGACTGGTATTGCCATCTCCAAAATGCCATATCAAGCTATCTGAATTGGAAGATTGATCCGTAAAATTAGCTGTAAGTGTATCCGTACTGGCAGTGAAGGAGGCGAAGGGCGTAGTACAAACCTTCACCTTTTGACAAGTACTGTCGGTCTCTCCACAGACATTGGTTATCTCCATACAGACCTGATAAGTCCCGGGGGATTGATACGTATGACTCGGGTTTTGTTGAGTAGTTGTTGAATCATCCCCAAAATACCACTTAACAGAATCAGCATTTGAGGATTGATTGGTGAAATGGGCGGTCAATGCATCGGTGCTGTCATTGAAAGAAGAGGAAAGAGGAAGACAGTCAAATTTATTAACAGTAGTATTCCCATCAAAGCCATCCTGATAAGCCACATAGGGGGTCCCCGAAGATGGGGAAAACGCTAAACTATGAAACAGTGCCCCGTCCGAAAAGGTGTCGGTGCCGACCATCACCCATTGGCTGTCGTTAAACTTCTTGACAGCCGTACCGAATCCAGTGATCCAATCCCCATAACCATTAGCTACATAAGGCGTATCGGAGGAAGGCGGGAACGCTAAACTTTGATGCCAGGTGTCATTATCCGAGAGGCCCTCGGTGCCGACCGTTCCCCATTGGTTACCGTCAAACTTCTTGACAGTCGTACCGATAAGATTGTAATTATCTGAATAAGCCACATAGGGCGTGTCGGAGGAAGGAGGGAATGCTAAGCTTTGATAATCATCATCTCCGTCCGAGAAGCTGTCGGTGCCGATCGTCCTCCATTGGTTGCCATTATACTTCTTTACCGTAGTATTGCCATACGACCCTCCCTCTCTAAAAGCCACATAAGGGGTGTCCGAGAAAGGCGGAAACACTAAACTTTGATGAGCAGCCCATTCATCCGAGATGTTTCTCGTGCCCACCGTCACCCACTGGCTGCCCGTTAAATTTCATGACAGTCGTGCCGTTTCCATTGGCCCCATCCTGGTAAGCCACATAGGGGGTCCCCGAAGATGGGGAAAACGCTAAACTTGGATAATTACCCGTTCCGTCTGAAAAGCCCTCGGTGCCGACCGTCAACCACTGCTTGCCGTTAAACATTTTGACAGTCGTGCCGCCTCCATGGGCATCATCGTGATAAGCCACATAGGGGGTATCAGAGGTAGGGGGAAATGCTAAACTTTGATAAGCAGCCCTTCCGTCCGAGAAGCTCTCGATGCCCACCGTTACCCATTGGCTGCCGTTAAACTTTTTAACGATCGTGCCGTTTCCATTGGCCTCATCCTGATAAGCCACATAGGGCGTGTCAGAAGAAGGGGGAAACGCTAAGCTTTGATATTCTGCCTTTCCGTCCGAGAAGCTATCGGTGCCCACGGTTTGCCAAACTTTTTGGGCGAATGAAAGAGTCATCAAACATACCAAACTAACAGTTAGAATGGATTTGAGTGGCTGCATATAAATTAGTTTTAATGTATTTATTGCTAAATTTATTAAAAATCATACGTTTGCCAATACTGACTTGCAGATAATCAAACACCGTCATCTCTTCAATTTTACAAAACCCCCAAGCAAACTCATTATAAAAATTCTCCCATTTTTGGGTACAAGCGACAAGTCATTTGACCTGTTTAAAACTGAAATATTTTATTTTTAGACAGTCCAAAAGATGAGAGGTTTACACTATAATGCTTGGTATGAATAAAATTACAGAAAAGTAGATACCCCTTTCTCTTACGAAACTCTTAGTCCCAACACACAAATATC
>CAZIGO010000049.1:0-5563 GCA_964538595.1 uncultured Chitinophagales bacterium
TTTCGCGCTATTTGCGGCCTTTGCAAGCCTTTTCTTCTTTCCCTTTGATTTCTTCTTCCTCGCCTTCTTCAAAAACAATACCTGCCGAATCAAGTATCTTTTCATAAGTGTAAATCGGACACCCGAATCGTAAAGCTAATGCTAAGGCATCAGACGTGCGAGAATCTACCTCCAATGTTTTGTCGCCTTGTTTGCATATGAGTTGGGAATAAAATATACCATCGGAGAGATTATTGATTACCACTTCCTTCAAATCAATATCAAAAGAAGTAGCTAAGTTTTTCATTAGATCATGTGTGAGGGGACGACTGGGGGACATTTTCTCTAACGCTATAGCAATGGCTTGAGCTTCAAAAGCTCCTATCACCACTGGCAGTCGACGGGGGCCCTCCTTTTCACCAAGTACCACTGCATAAGAGTGGGAGTGAGTGATACTATGAGAAAGAGCCGAAACCTCTAATTTTATTTTTTTCATACTCATTATTTTACCCCCTTGAAGACGTTACTAGTATAAACAAATAACAATAAGAAGCTTATTTTGATTCCTTAAAAGCTTTGAGTTTTTTAATAAGTTCCGGGACAACCTCAAATGCATCACCAACAATACCATAATCCGCTGCTTTAAAGAAGGGAGCTTCGGGATCTTTATTGATGACAGCCATATATTTACTACCATTGACACCAGCTAAGTGTTGAATAGCTCCTGAAATACCTATGGCTAAATAGAGGTTCGGGGCTATAGTAGTACCCGTTTGACCCACGTGTTCTGCTTCAGGTCGCCAGCCGTTGTCCGATACGGGCTTTGAACAGGCTGTAGCAGCTCCTAATAGGTCAGCTAACTCTTCGATCATGTCCCAATTTTCAGCTCCTTTCATCCCTCGACCGCCGGACACTACTATTTCAGCTTCGGTTAAGGGTACTTTGCCCGATACCTTGTCGGTTTCTTTAACAGTTACAATAAAATCATCATCATTTAATGTTAGGTCTAATGTTCCAACGTCAGCCTCACCCTCCTTTTTTTCGGGAGATATGGCGTGAGGCTGCATAGAAATTATTTTTTGATCTGAGTTTATAGCATAAAAAGCAAAGCCTTTACCGGAAAAGGCGGTAGTCTTGACAATAAACTTTCCCTCCTCTTCTTTGGGATAGTCAACAGCTCCTACTGCTAAACCTGCTTGCATCTTTGCACTCAGGCGAGGTGCTACCGCACTACCGGTATAATTGTTAGCAAAAACAATGATGTCGGAGCCTATTTGTTGAGCCGCTTCGTGCACTATTTTTGTATATGCTTTTGAGTCAAGGGCCTCTAAACGATCATCATGAAAGGAAAGTACTTTATCGGCTCCATATTCACCTAATGATGATAATTGATCTTCATCAGCCGGTCCTATCGTAACAACTACTGTATCTTCTCCTTCATCTTGGGCAACCTGGTTACCATAGTAAACGGCTTCTAATGCTGTTTTGGTAAATTCTCCATCGCTTTGATCTATGTATACTAGTACAGACATAAGTTATAGTTTTATATAACGTTGGCATCGTTGTGCAATAAATCGATAAATTCATCGAGGTTTTCGGGATCAACCAATTTACACTCTCCTTTAGGGGGAGGAGTATCATAATATTCTACAGAAGTCAGTTGATCTACCTCTTTGGGTTCAATAACATCGAGCGGTTTTTTACGGGCGCTCATAATTCCGCGCATATTTGGTATTTTAGGCTCGGCAATATTCTCTTGGGCACTTATTACACAAGGCATATCTACTTCAACCTTCTGTTCGCCGCCCTCAATTTCGCGAACTACTTCTGCTGTGCCATTTTGAATATTAAGACCGGGTGATCCACAAACAAAAGGTAAATCAAGCATTTCCGCTAACATCCCGGGTACTTGCGAGCCATTGTAGTTTATGGTTTCACGACCGGTAAGTATTAAATCGTAATCTTCTTCCTTCGCGTGTTCAGCTATTTGTGCGGCTACAAAATAAGCATCTAAGGGTTGAGCATCTACCCGTATCGCCTGATCGGCTCCTATCGCTAACCCTTTTCGAATAATTTGTTCTGTATCCTTTTTGCCTACATTAATGATAGTAACTTCGGCCTCTTTTTCTTCTTGTAATTCCACCGCTTTAGCAATGGCAAAATCATCGTTAGGATTGATAATAAATTCAACCCCTTCCTCATCAAATTTAGTATTATCTTCTGTAAAGCGTATCTTAGCGGTAGTATCAGGCGATTTACTTAAACAAACTAATATTTTCATAATTTTACCCGTTCATTTTGTTATTGAAAATATGGTCAACAAATTTATGAAAAAAAACTAAGGAATTGTAAACCCCTTTCCCCCCAATGCCTGTAAATTTTAATAATTACTGATCTCATGCAAACCAAGATGTATAAGGAACTGATCGATTTTGTAAAAAAGTATAATTTGTTACAGGCTGGACATCCTGTATTGTTAGCTGTTAGTGGAGGGCTGGATTCTATGGTAATGTGTGAATTATTCAGTCATTCTCCCTTCCCGTTCGCTATTGCTCATTGTAATTTCCAATTACGAGGCAAGGCTGCTCAAGCAGATGAAAAATTGGTCAAATCAGCAGCTTACGATAAATATCAAGTTCCTTTTTTTAATAGTCGTTTCGAGGTAAAGCAATATGCTAATAAACACAATGTATCTATTCAAATGGCTGCTCGGGAATTACGGTATGAGTGGTTAGAAACCATACGACGGAAGGAAGGGTACCACTTTATTGCTACGGCTCATCATCAAGATGATGTGATAGAAACGATGCTTTATAACTTGAGTCGGGGAACGGGCATTGCCGGTTTACACGGTATCCGTCCTAAAACAACTTTAACTTTACAAGAACAAAAAGTCAAGTTAATACGACCTTTGCTTTTTACCCATAAAAAGGCTTTACGTGATTTTGCCGAGCGTCATCAAATTTCCTTTCGAAAAGACAAGTCTAACGAATCTACCGATTATGATCGGAATTATATTCGGCATCAAGTAGTGCCCGCTCTTAAAGAATTGAATCCGGACTTGCCTCGCACCTTTTGGGAGAACAGTGAAAAGATTCGTGAAGCCGAAGCTATTTATAGACATAATGTGCAGCGTCTTACTCAAAAAGTATGTCATTATAAGGGAGAAGAAGTGTTTGTTGATTACCATAAGTTGTTGTTATATCCCGGAGCAAAAACTCTTTTATACGAAATATTACAATATTATAACTTTAATCACAAACAGGTTCAAATCATTTATGAAGGGTTGAAAAATCAGCCCGGCCAACAGTATTTTTCATCCACCCATCGGCTTATTAAAGATCGTCAATATCTTATTATTACAACAAAAAATACAGATGACAGAGCCCATGCTTTAATTCAAGATGGACAAAGAAGGCTGAGTATTGCTCCATTTAAGTTAAGTTTGGAAATAGTGAAATCTCCGCATTTTAAAATACCCAACCGGAAAGATATAGCATGCCTAGATTATGATAAATTAACATTTCCTTTATTGTTAAGACCATGGCGAGCGGGAGATTACTTTTATCCTTTGGGCATGAATGGAAAGAAAAAAAAGATCAAGGCATTATTAACCGATGAAAAAGCGTCCTTGTTAGAAAAGGAGCGGACGTGGGTACTTCTGTCCGGCCAAAAAATAGTGTGGGTAGTCGGTTACCGTATTGATCAACGTTTTAGGGTAACATCTTCTACGCAAAACGTTTTAAAGATAAAGTATTTTACTCGCCAGCCTACCTAGCGTTAAGTAAAATTAATGGCTTAAAAGGATCTTTTGGTTAATAACTTTTCCGGTAGAAAGCGTCACATTAACGAAATAAATACCTGTCTCTTGATGAGATAAAGGGAGAACGTGGGTATGAGTACCGGTTTTAAAAGTGAGCGAGTTCGTATAAATTTCTTTGCCTAACGTATTACGTATTGTGATACGGGCTTTGTGATTGGTGTTGGCAGTATATTCCATTTTTAAAGGAGCTTCACCGGTAGTGGGATTGGGATATATGGATATACCGACGAGAGCTCGATCAGTATTTTCAATACCCGTATAAGATCCCTGGAATGTAAAGTTGGTCTTAGTTAAACAGCCATATTTGTCTTCTACGTATAGGTTATACTTTTTTCCTTTGATTAAACCATCAGCCGTGGGTCCCCTATCACCATTAGACCATTTGTAGGTGAATGGGGGAGTACCGCCTTTTATTTGAGCAGTAGCACTGTCATACTCTTGATCGACAATTTTTATACTTGAAATCGCTGAGTTTGAGCGAACTTCAATAGGGAATACAAAACTGTCTTTGTTGGCGTCAGTAATAGTAAGGTGATAAGTTCCGGCTTTCAATCCCCCTATAGAATCGCTGGTAGAATTAATGAGAGCACTGGAATCTTCATAAGCCCATTTATAACTATACGGTTCAGTTTCAGCGGTAGGATCCACTGCAATAGCTCCGTTTTGATTGTTACACGAAGTATTATAGGTAGTGATATTAGGAGTGAAAGATAAAGTATCTGATGTAGTAAAGCTCCGTTGTTTTGATACAGGTCCACAGGTATTACTGCGGTGTATCGGTTTGATTTGCCAATTGTAAGTAGTATTAGGTTGTAATTTGGTTAATTGTAACACGGTATCTGTAACAAGGGTATCCAATTGCTGATTGGTAGTTATATGATAAAATTGAGCATTAGGAACAGATTCCCATTTAAGCCGGACGTAATCTGGAGCTATACTTGTAACTCCGTCCCTTAAAGCTAAGACGTTGACCGAATCAATCATTTTGGGATAGGGAGGAGGGGTATGCCCGATTAAATCGGAGCGGTTAGTATTTAAGTAGTCGCGCATCATATTTCGATGAGTAGGAGTAAAACGAGCTTGACAATAATCAAGGGAATAAGACATAAATAAAGTGGAATCAGGATTGATAGTGTCTCCTTTCGGATCAGTCTGGGTACCGGTATAAGGACAAGCCCACCGATAATCCAAGTAATCGGCTCGAGTATCACAAATGTAATCTCCCGCTGAACTACAATTACTCCCATCTACATATTCAGGGTTACTTCCATCAGCGGAATTGATGAAAGGATGGGGCAAGGAAAAGTAATGGCCGACTTCGTGAGCAAACGTATGATCACCGGGTTGAACACATGAGATACGTAAAGCAATAGCATCTTCTGAAGGAGTGTAATATCCACAAGCCCCGGCCGGGTTTTCATTAATGTACACATTAATGACACTGTCTACATTATAAGTGTTCATCATCTGGTCACCTGTAGAGTAAGAGCTATAATTATAGTAAGTAGAATTATGTATGTAGTTGATATCATCATAAATATAAAAGTGAAAGTTTGTCGTATCGTAATCCTCGTTAAGGCGACAAACAGCTTGCCATAAAAGATTTCGGTCGTAAGCCCCCGCCCCGTCATCCTCGGCTACCAAATGTATTTTTAAGGGTAAGTGATAAACGGAGTCTCCTTTCTTTTGAGCCACTCGATTAAGTTTTTGAGCATTCTCTTTAACATATTCCATCATATGATCCGGTAGGTCCGTTCCACA
>CAZIGO010000049.1:5594-10838 GCA_964538595.1 uncultured Chitinophagales bacterium
GATATAAACCGTTTCATATGATGTATGTTTATTTGATTTGCTGTTATAAATTAGCAATTTTTTTGTAAGAAAACAAAATCGAGGGATTTGTTTTGTAATGTGGTGGACATTCGCTATTTTCGTAGCAAAAAAATTATGAAAGCAACAATAATAGGTGCCGGTAATGTTGGAGCTACTTGTGCTAACGTTCTCGCGCAAAAGGATTTATTAAATGAAGTTGTAATTGTAGATATTAAAGAAGGGTTGGCGGAAGGAAAGGGACTCGATATGTGGGAGTCTTCTCCTATCCACCAATTTAGTACTAAAGTGAGAGGGGTGACGGATGACTATGAGGCAACTGCTGATTCTGATGTGATTATTATCACGTCTGGTATGCCGCGTAAACCGGGTATGAGTCGCGATGACCTTATTTCTACTAATGCTGAAATTGTCAAATCGGTAGCAGAGCAAGCTTATGAACATTCCCCGGAAGCTGTCTTTATTTTAGTGGCGAATCCCTTGGATGTGATGACTTATTGTGCCTACCAAACCCTGGGCATTCCGTCTGAACGTGTGTTTGGTATGGCAGGCATCTTAGACATATCTCGTTTTAAATCTTTTATAGCTGATGAAGTGGATGCTTCTCCTAAAGATATTCAGTCCATTTTAATGGGTGGACATGGCGATACAATGGTCCCCTTACCTCGATATACAACAGTAAGTGGTATCCCGGTAACTGAATTGATTGATGAAGATCGACTTAATGAAATCATTGATCGAACTAAAAAAGGCGGGGGGGAAATTGTCAATCTAATGGAAACTTCGGCTTGGTATGCTCCCGGTGCCGCTGCTGCTCAAATGGTAGAAGCTATTCTTAAAGACGAAAAGCGTATTTTCCCTTGCTGTGCATGGTTAGAAGGGGAGTATGATCTTAATGATATTTACTTAGGGGTGCCGGTAAAGCTCGGGAAAAATGGAATTGAAGAGATTATTGAGTTAGATCTAAAGGAGGAGGAGTTATCATTAGTCCATGAATCAGCAGAGTCTGTGCAGGAAGTGATGGAGGTATTAGATAATATGGAAGTGATGAACGATTAATGACGACATCTTCGTAATTGCTCCTTCACTGCTTGATCTGATATAACGGAGGGGGCATATTCTTGATTCCATTTCTTATTGATAAAGTTGATTATGTTGGCTATTTGTACGGGACTGAGTTGTTCGTTCCCGGGCATGGTATAATCAGGGGGAGAGTTTGAAGTACTACCGTATTGAATGATACAAACAGTAGTAGTAAGACTATCGATTAAATAAGGGGTATCGGATACGGGGGGGATAATTTGACGTAATCCTTTTCCTTGCGGTCCATGACAATTTTGACAATGTTGTTGGTAAAGCTGTTTTCCCTGTTCGTTAGAGGTAAACTGGCATGAGGTATAGTAATATAATAAACTTCCCAATAAGCATAAAAAGGTAATGGTTGATTTATGAATTGTTAAAACGGGCATTTAATAAGCGTTCCATATCTTGCATAAGCTTATTTACTTCCTTTTGATCGGTGCCATCATAGTTTCCTCTTATTCGTCCTTTATCATCAACTAATAGAAAAGCTCCACTATGAACATACCCCCCTTGGGCTGTAGAATCTTCAGCTGCACTTACTAAGTAAGATTCGGCAATTTTATATATTTTTTCTTGGGGGCCGCGTACGAAATGCCATTTCTTGGAGGAAACTCCTAGCTCTTGAGCGTAGGCTTTTAATACGGGGATGGAGTCATGGCGAGGATCAATGGTGTGGGAAACAAGTTTCACCCTTTTGTTATCTTTAAAACGCTTATATACTTGTAACATATGACGTTTTAAAACAGGACAGATGGTTTTGCAGGAGGTAAAGAAAAAATCAGCTACATATATATGCCCTCTCAGGGTCTCAGGGGTAACCCAATTGCTATCTTGATCCATAAACTTAAAGTGGGGAATGGTGTGATAAATGGTGTCGCGTTGGTTAGTTTCTCCTTGTTTGACGACTTGCTTCCGGCCTAAAAAAGGTAACTTCTTTTGAGAAGAAGGTTCTGTCTCACATCCCGCCGCTAATAAAGCTATGATAAAAATGGATAAGTATAAGCGCATAGTAGGCTATTTTTTTAACACCTTGATCAAGGAGTCGGAATGTTGGATTTCCTTTAGCATGAAGTCTTCCACCGCTTTGATAGCATCTTTTTCCGCTTTTAAATAGTTCATTGCTTGCCGGTGACTGAGCGAGTCGGCGGGAGGCTGATATTGGCGCATCCACTGCATCATCGCTTCATGAGCACTGTCTAAACGGTGTATTTGATGGTCGATCGAGTGTAAAGCTTGGGATTGTTGCGTATCAGCTCGTAGTTTTTTCTGAATTTCCTCTAAGGAGGACTTATTGGAACGGATATCACTCATTTTAGGCATCACACTGTCATGTATCGCTTTTACCTCCTTTTCTAACGCTTTCTCCTTCTTTTGTTGCTTATTGTTGCACTGGATAAATAAAAATAGAGTACTAATGAATAAAAGTAAATATCGGGAAGTTCTGCTCTTTTGCAGTAAATAGTGTAACATTTGATTCATGAAGAATAAACTTTAAAGATATGTACCGCATTATTTTAAAGTTAAGTCTTTTACAAGAGGTGTATTACTATTTAGGATATTTTTTTGTATGTGAAGGAAAGAGTTTCAGCAACTGGTCGGGGGTGGATTAATTCAAAACTGTATGTTGTAGGTGCGATTTTTAATGTAAACTTTGGCTTTGTTATCACAAGTACCATCACCGTAATCAATTTGTCGGTTTTGAAGTCCATCTGGGGTAAGTTCAACTATCCCTTCAACATACCAAGGGCAACAAGCTTTACTCATAATTGTATCAATCGTACTCGACTTGAAACTTCGCCCTTTACTATTCACACCGGAACTCTTACTGGTGATTTTCCATACATTATCACATAGTTTATTAGAGGAGTTGATCCCTTTACTTTGGGTATAAGTGCGAGAGGTTTCCCATTGAAACTGCTTCCCTCGGGGAGGGAGAATAATTCCATTTTTTATTTGTAAATTAAACTGGGTTAATTTATTGGGAGTGTCTCCTGTTTCCTGGGCTGTTAGGGTCCCCTTTACTTGATAGTCATTAATATAAAAGTTGTTGAAGGTGGCGGTGATTTTTTGTTGATCAGATTGCTTCTTATAACTAATTTGAATTTTACCTTTTTGCCGGATGTCTTCATGAATAGAGCAATAATTTTTACCGAAATCAATCTGGAATTCAATAGTGGTACCCTCTTGGGTATCCACTTTCGTTGTTTTTATCTGAGCACAGGTATCTAAGGAGGAGGGAGGGGTGTTGACAGTGGGGTTAGCTCGCAATCCCGATTTGATTGTCTTGAAGCAGTTGTGATATAAGTTCTCAGCCTTGGTATGCTCATTAGCCGTCGTCGTATCACGGTTGAGGCGGTATTTCTGACAGGCAAAAAGTAATAAGCTTAATACTATAATACCGGTCAGTCGGTTACAAGTGGCGATATGGATGAAGTAATTCATATAATTTTGTCAATGTTATTTCTGATACACGCAAACTATAGACGGGGCAGCACGAGTAATCGTTGTATATGGCAGTAATATTTTATATTTTAACAAAGAGGAGATTTGGTTTTTTTATGTCTTTATCTTATGCTTATACAGGAAACATCCTGCTCTTCCCCCCCAAATTTAAATAAAAACCGCTATTTTTAACGATCGAAATAAAATTTCAATCTCATTGAATTATGTAGGAGCGCATATTAGATTTATGAGAAGGATAAGGGGAGTATTATTAATTATAGGGTTATTATTTGGAGCTCTTAGCTATGGTTGGGGGAATTCAGCCTCCAATTATCACATTAAAAGTTTTACAGTAGAAGAAGACTTACCCCAATCCCAGGTATTAGTGATTACTCAAGATGAAAAGGGATACTTATGGTTAGGTACGAATGGGGGAGGAATAGTGCGTTATGATGGCTATCAATTTATCAATTTTACTATTAATGATGGTTTGAGTGGGAACGTTATCTATAACATTGCAGAAGGAAAAAAAGGAGAATTATTTATAGCAACCAATAGTGGTATTAGTTACTATTCAGGGAAAAAAACGTTCCAAGAGCTTCCTTTACCCGATAGTATACAGACTTCAAATATTATAATCGTTAAGAAGTATAAAAATCATCACTTGCTCTTTAGTGACAGAAAGCAAGTGTACCAATATTCTCTCCGGGATTCTTCATTAAAAATGATTACAAAAGATTGGGAGGGGGGAAGAATTAATGATATCGCGGTTGATCCTCAAAATCATATTTGGGTTAGCACACAGGATAGTGCTATTTGTGAATTTAAGAACAATGCTTTTACATGTTATGCCAATAAAGGGTTCCCTAGTACTCGCTCAAATGATATTTTAATTGATAATGAGGGTAATATCTGGGCGCATGCTTATCATAAAGGGCTAGTTTATTTTAAGAATGATAAATTTTATGTATTAACGGAAAATGAAGGACTTATTCATAACAGTAGTCGAGATCTAATGCAAGATGAACGGGGGTATATATGGCATGCTACCTTCCAGGGAATGAATGTTTTTGATCCTGATAAATTGAGATTTAAAGAAGGAGGAGGTAGTAATTTAGATGAGATAATTACCTATTTTAATAAAAGCAAAGGGTTGAGTAATCAACTGTGTTGGTCGGTGTTTGAAGATCGGGAGAACAATATTTGGATCGGCACTAACGATGGTCTGAATAAAGTGACACGTACTCCATTTTCTACGTTTACCAAGGAGGATGGGCTCCCCCATAATGTCATATTTTCTATTGAACAATCTAAAGATGGGAAGATTTGGTTGGGTACTGCCCGCGGCGGGTGTTATTATAATAGTAAAGGTAAATTTAACACTTTCAAGGAAGGACATGCTTTGTCAGACGGGAAGTTGCCTACCGTCAGTGCCGATCAACAGGGACGAATTTGGTATGGCACGAATAGTAAAGGGGTCATACAGTATGATAAAGGTAAGGTTACCCATTTTGATAAAGAAGAGGGGTTAGTGGGAAGAAGTGTCTGGTCCTCTTATGTGGATAGTGAGGATAACTTGTGGTTTGGAACCTATGGGTCAGGGGTAAGTATGTTTGATGGACAGGATTTTACCAGTTATAATCGTAAAAAGGGAATATGTGGAGAGACCGTCCGGGCTATTTTAGAAGATCAAGAGGGGAA
>CAZIGO010000049.1:10888-13393 GCA_964538595.1 uncultured Chitinophagales bacterium
TAGGCACTAATGAAGGGTGTTTAACGAAGTTAATCAAGCAAGAAAAGGGAGGCACCAAGTTTGTTACTTTTAATGAACAGGATGGCTTACCCGGCGCGCGAATTTTATCTATGACAGAAGATGATAAAGGAAATATATGGATGGCTACTTATGCCGGGGTGGTACAATATGACGGAGATCATTTTATTGTATGGAATAAGGAACAAGGATTGAGTTCAAATACGGTCTACCTGATTTTATTTGATAAAACCCATAAAAATATTTGGGCGGGCACAAATAATGGGTTGAATAAATTAAATGTAAAAAAGTTAAGAAAAAAAGGCAAAGCCCATTTTAAACATTATGGTAAAGAAGAAGGTTTTTTAGGATTAGAATGTAATCCTGATGCAGTGGAAAAAGATAATAGGAATAATATTTGGTTTGGTACGGTTAACGGATTAGTGAAGTTTAATCCTCGTAAAGACCATAAGAATTTAGTAGAAACTAAAACAAATATTACTAACATCCGGGTAGAGTTACAGGATACTTCGTTACCTCAAAAGGCTACCTTGCCTTATTACAAAAATCAGATCACGTTTAATTTTTCTGGCATTTGTCTTACCAACCCTGAAAAAGTAAAGTATAAGTACAAATTGGAAGGGTTTGATAACAATTGGTCGCCTGTTACCAAAGAACAAGTAGCTCATTACACTAATCTTTCACCCGGTACATATACTTTTAAAGTAAAAAGTTGTAATAATGAGGGAATTTGGAATCGATCACCTACTACCTTTAAGTTTACTATAGCTCCTCCTTTCTGGCGGACAAAAGAGTTTTATGCTGTTTGTCTGATTTTACTTTTTAGTGGGCTCTATGGGGGCCATAAGATCAGGGTACGTAAAATAGAACAGGAGAGAGAGAAATTGGAGACAAAAGTAGCGGAACGGACTCAGGAGTTAGAACAAAAAAATGAACAGCTTGAAAAACTTTCACTTGTAGCCAGCCGTACTGATAATGGAATAATCATTGCTGATGCTGAAGGCAATATAGAATGGATCAATGAGGGTTATACCCGCTTAACCGGTTATACCCTTAAAGAAATTAGATCGGAAAAAGGGAGTAATGTGATGGAAATTAGTGCCCATCCTGAAATTCAAAATATTATTGAAGAGGCAATTGAAGATAAGGTGTCACAGCGTTATGAAGCTATTAATTATACAAAAGGAGGAGATAAAATTTGGGTGGCTTCTACCTTAACTCCTATTACAGATAAAAACAATGAAGTTAGGAAGTTGATCATCATAGATACCGATATCACAGAGCAGAAGGAAGCTGAACGTATTATTCGTCAAAAGAATAAGGATATTACCGACAGTATACGATATGCCAAGCGAATTCAAGAGGCCATATTACCGAAAAAAGAAAAAATTAAACAGGCCTTTCCCGAATCATTTATTTTTTATCAGCCCAGGGATATGGTAAGTGGGGACTTTTATTGGTTCCATCGATACGATAATGTATGTATTTTGGCGGCGGTAGATTGTACAGGACATGGCGTTCCGGGGGCCTTAATGTCTATGATCGGGAATGACTTGCTCAATCAAATTGTAATCCAAAATCAGGTTACAGATCCTGCCACTATTCTTTCTCAAATGAATAAGGGAGTCACTAATATATTAAATACAAAAAATGAACAAGGGACACAAGATGGGATGGATATGGGGATATGTAAAATAAATATGGATGCCGGTGATTTAGTTTATTCAGGCGCCTTGCGTCCGCTTTATATCGTTAGAGCTGCAAATAACAAATTTGAAGAGATAAAAGGGAATACTTGGTCTGTTGGAGGACATATTAACACTGATAAGCATTTTGAGAATGTGACCTTGACTTTACAGGAAGGGGATATGTTTTATCTTTTTTCCGATGGTTACCCCGATCAATTTGGCGGTGAAAAAGGCAAGAAATTTATGATTAAAAATTTTAAGTCATTTTTGCATCAAATTGCCTCTTATAAAGCAAAAAGACAAGAGGAAAACCTTAAAAAAACATTTCAAAGCTGGAAAAAAGACGAAGAACAAGTCGATGATATTTTAGTCATGGGCGTGAAATACGTCTAATTACTGCTCTAACAAAAAATAAGTACTTTTTTTTATTTTTTTATAAAAAGTTTATACTTTTGGGGTCAGGATCTAGAGTTTATTTATGCTCATATATCAATTTTAAAAAGTAATAATTATGTATAGGCAGTATAGCATTACAAATTATTTAGCTATATTATTTTTATTTGCTGTTAGCTTGTGGGGGTGTAAAGCTTGCCAGGATAAAGAAGGCAAAGACTTAGAGGAAAAGGTAAAAAAGGAAACGGAAAAAGAAAAGGAAAAAGGAACATATAAAGGGAAAACCGAAGGTGCAAAGATCGCCTATTCCTTACCTTCACCTGTAGAGGTAGCAGCATTGATTAAAAAAACCGGGGTGAATTTTCATGAGGAAATCGTTAATTCACCGGATAAAGCCAGTAATTAT
>CAZIGO010000050.1:0-13308 GCA_964538595.1 uncultured Chitinophagales bacterium
GGGGCTACATTATATTCTAGCAGGCCATAAACCCAACTCCCATAATCCTGCTGATTATATTGATATTGCAGCTCTGCGCGAAGGGAATGACTTCGTGAAATTTTGTAACTACCTTCCCAAAATGTTGTATAAGCTTTAACCATGGGTACACCAGGCTTAAATTCATATATTTCTTGGTTATACAATATATATTGGAAACCACCTATCAATTTCCATTTCCGCTGTGTGTTTAATAACATTTCCAAATATCCTTCGCGAAACAATTGCTGTTGCGTCAGATTGGAAATATCGGAATAGTTGAGGGTGACACTAAAACCTCGAACCGGGGTAAACACTACATTCCCCCGGTAACCAACCTCTCCAACTTCTTGGGCCACAGCGTTATAGCGGGCTGGTAAGCGATATGAGTTTTGCCGGGCAAAAGTCGGTAAATAATTGAGCACTCCTCGCAGATCATTTTCATAAGGGGAAATACGAAAGCGAAAATGGTCAACACGCCTATACTGCAAGGTAACCCCAAATCCTTTTAGAGAATATGAAGCATTACTATAAATGATAGATCCGTCTTCATTATTCAACTCTCCTCCCTTATCGCGAATAGCTTCTTCCGTTTTATAAACATATTCAGCATACCAACTCAAACCTTTATAATTTAAGCGGTTATAACCTGTTACACCATAAACATTGTATTTGGGGACAAACCGCTCTTCCAAAGGCATTGTATTAACTTCACTAACAATCAATTGCATAGTTTGTTGGTCTAAAGTGCGATTTACCACACCTAATCCGGGTAATAGAGTAATCTCTTCCCCCAATGATAAGCTCCCTTCAATATTGCCCCCTTTAATGATGGGTTTGTAAGTTTGAAAACGATTTTTTTGCTGACCGGCGAAACCTTTTATCCGCCAATCATCATTTATTTCGTACTGCAGGTGGGCTCCCAGGATGGAATTATCAATGCCTAACGCTCGCTCTTCATAAGCTCTAAATAATAAACCACTACCGATTTGATCATAAAAATATCCCCCGGTTATCGTTAAATCATTAACCTTCTTCCGGGCTTGAAAAAAGCCAATACCTATATTAGAGTAAGCTTTCTGAGGATCATGTAAATTAGAGTTTTGAAAGGCATCAAAACGCACCTTAAAATCGAAACCTTTTATACTATAATTTAAGTTGAGCCAAGCATCAGTGCCGGAAAGAAAATTATCATAATGGGGGGTATTAGCAGCTCCTCGAAGTGTATCCCGATCATAAAAGCTATTATCCATTGTAAAATTACCGGAGAAACGCCCTTGTCCCCATCCTATTATAGGGATTAATAAAAATATAGCCATGCTCCAAACACACTTCATAACAGAACGATTCTTGTTTGAAACAAAAATATTAATAATTTGCAAAAATTTAGGTATACAAATTAAATCTTTTAATTTCATCTCAAAACTTCACTCACTATGCGATCGTATATACTTATAATTGTTTTTCTGTTTAACAGTTTTAGTTTGTTTTGTCAGTCCTCTCATAAACATGAAAAGCTACCGGATAAAAAAATAGAAAATCTGGACGGTGAAAAAGTAAATATCCAACAATTTAGTCAAGATAGTACTATAACGGTGCTGACATTTTGGGCCACGTGGTGTTCTCCGTGTAAAAAAGAGTTAACAAATCTGGCTAACCTCTACAAATATTGGGAAGAAGATTATGATGTAGAAATTGTAGCTATTTCCATTGATGACTCCCGTAATTCAGCCAAGGTGGAATCTTATGTAAATGGACAAGCGTGGAATTTTACTTTTTTATTAGATAGTAACCAGGATCTAAAAAGAGCGCTTAATTTTCAAACAATCCCTTTTACCCTCTTAATTGACCAAGAAGGGTATATTGTATACCGGCATCAAGGCTATGTTGAAGGCGATGAATATGTATTAGAAGATAAGATAAAAAAGTTAAGTAAGCAATGACCTAATTAATAACAAGGGATTCGGTAAAGATCACTCCTTCCTTTTCATTACGCACCCTTATAAAATACATACCTTCGGGTAATGCTGATATGTCATAGGAGTGTAAGGGCTTATTATTAGACGATGACCATCGTTTGACTTGTTTCCCTAAGACATTGAATAAACGGACTTGCTTTATATTTATCCTCGGTGTAAAAAGTGTAATACGTTTCGTCGCAGGGTTGGGAGAAAGAGTAATGATATTATTTCTTACGGGAGAGTTAAGAGTACTGACAGTAGAGGTATCAGTTAACTTAGCGGTATAGATGGCCTCATCATTAAGGTTGGCACTATCTTTTTTCGCATAAATTTTCAAGTTCACCGACCCTTTCCCTGCCGAATCATTATGATAGAAATGCACGTCAAAACGAAAAGAATCAGAAGGAAGAGCCATAAAGGCTTGTGAGTCTACCGTATGTCTATAACATTTATTCTTATCACACACCGCCACCCCATCCCAGTCACTATCTAATGACTGTTTTGTTTTTTCCCATACAATAAGAAACGAGTCACTGGTGTTATTGATGATATCGGAATGGGCAACTATTTCAAAGCTGTTATTACTCACGTCTCCTTCCACACCTAAAGAATCCACTGAAATAGATAAAGATTGGGCCGTTAATAACTGAATCGTACCTCCCGTTATTAGTAATGACAGCAGGAAACACCATCCTTTGAAAAATATACTTTTCTTACTCATACTTACTGGTTTATTTAACCGACGAGGTCGGTTAACAACTTATCAATGAGATATTAGCATTCGCTTGCTTTCCACTACCTGCTGACCAGATTTTAATTGATATAGATACAATCCACTACTTAACGGAGCAGTATTAACATTTACTTTAGTCGATCGCTTAGTTATATCTTTTTCCCATACTACTTTACCGTAAATATTCATTATGCGAAGCTGCACTTCTTGACCATTCTTATTGTGGACCGGGATAATCGTTTGATGGTCACCGGGGTTGGGATAGTTTTGGCCAAGCCGTAATGCGTTATTATTTGTTCCAACTGTCTTGACGCCCGTTGTATCCTTATAATTAGTAGTATCGACATAAATGGAAACGCCTTCATAGAACCAATCATGAGATTTTCGAACTATATCACTGCTAACTGTGGAATCGCTAATCATTTCTAAGCCTACGCCCAGATACACTACTTTAAACGTATCATTATAGGCTCTGATACCTGCAACTTGACCCGTGTCCCCTTTATATTGGAAAATAGAAGTGGCCGACTTTATTGGACTAATTTCATCGGGGTACATTCTATCTCCTCCATAAATATCAATAATTTCTGATGTATCAACATTGCCAAATTTACTATCTGCCAATACAGGGGTTAATTGACTATTGGCAGTATCACCATCGGCATCCCAAGAAGCTTGCAAATAATTCTCATAAAAACTCCTTGTCTTAGGTGTTCCATTTCCGCTAGGATCATAGGTATCCCATCCTAAATCTTGTCCGGCAATAAATAAATTCCCCCCTCGATCTAAAAAGCGGCTTAAAAACTTTACTTCCTCATTAGTGAGGTAAGGGAACTCCCAAGCAGCATTCCAATAAATATTATTAACAGAATCCAAGGCATTCGCCCGAGCAAACCTCAAATAATCTACACTATTTACTATATCATTATACTTGTTATTTGCCAAGTTGAGCCCCGCTTTATAATAACGCTCCCATTTGTTGCCCCCATCATGATCGACAATTAAGTCTCTAATACCAAACATCACCTTAAAAGTTTTATCATAAGCGCGAGTTTGGGGATATTTATTGGATTTTACTGACAATGTAAATTCTCCTATTGCCGGTGTACCACCAGGAGTAACGTTAATGCTAACTTGTTTAGCTTTGGACTTGGGTAAGGGAACGCTTGTTGAATCAGAATAAGTATTACCATTTATGGTAAACGAACCCTCCCAATCCGCTGGTGCATCTTGGGTTAATTTTATCTTAAACCATTCCAGATTTTCAAATATGGATTGTAGATCAACATCAAAACTTGTTTCCTGGTTATTAGCTCCTCGGGCGTACTTATGAGCACTATTAACATTTATATGCCCTCGGGGGTCGATACTTGACCCTGAATTAAGAATATGAGTATTGTTATCATTTTGAACAAAAGCAATAGCATAGATCTTAGAGGTATTCCAATTTGCTGTGTCCAACTTATAATTGTAATTGAACTGAACGGTATCGCCTATAGCAGCAGGATTATAAGTGGCGCCGGTTGTATTAGGCAACATTTTACGAAAAACATCATAATGGTGTTCTTCTCCATTATTCCCTAAATAGTTTATGTATTCTTCCACTATTGCTACCCGCAGCTTATAATTGCCTGAAGGGACGGTATCCACTGTTTTAACAGTAACATTAACATCCCGGTTCAGCGAATCCGTGGGGTTTTCCTGAACTTCAACTTTTATAGGAGTAGGCAAGCCTAAAGCGTATTCTACGGTATCCGGAGTAATATTCGCCGGTCCTCCTTCAAATTCATCTCCTAACATAAAAGCCCGGGGCACCCCCGAAACGCCATAGTAATTAACGCGGTCACTACTCTGAGTTTTATTATACTCATAAAAAGGATCATAACCGGGCCAGGAAGTATGATAAGCTATATGGTGTACTACCTCCCTATAGGGATGTAATATATTTTCATGAAACACAGGATTTTGAGCGGCACAAGGTCCACAACTGGTATTTGTAAAATGTTCTATAGTGACATATCGGGGAGTGATTTGAGCGTCAGTAGAAGTAATACCTATAAATAAAAACAAAGAGAATAAAACAGTGGTAACCTTTAAATATTTAGCCATAAACCCGTAGTTTTAATTTGACGACAGTACAATAGGTTGTTAATTTAACTAATATTTTATGAATTTGCAAATAAGTTAGTTTATAGGCCCCCTTCTTCAGCAAAACTATACGAGCTTTCTGCGGTAATAATCACATGATCCAACACCTGTATTTCCAACAATTCACCGGCTTGTTTTACTTTTCGAGTTATCTTTTTATCCGCCTGACTTGGACTAATATTCCCCGATGGGTGATTATGACATAATATAAGGGAGGAAGCCAACTGATCAAGAGCCTGTTTAAATATAATTTTTAAATCAACGACAGTTCCCGAAACACCCCCTGAACTTATACATTTTTTTCCCAACAACTTATTGGCCCGGTCCAAATACAGCACCCAAAATTCTTCATGGTTTAAATCCATCAATGCCGGCGCCATAAAATCATACACTTGGGAGGCACTTGATAATTGAGGGCGATCTATGACGGCATCCCGCTGGCGCCGCTTTCCCAGTTCTAAGGCAGCCACTATACATATTGCTTTCGCTACACCGATTCCTTTAAAATGTTGAAAATCATTAACCGATAAGCGAGCCATTTCATTCAAATTATCTTTACTGGTTTTTAAAATACGCTTGCTCAAATCCACAGCTGATTCTTCTTTACTCCCCGAATTAATAAGAATAGCCAAAAGCTCAGATGTTGATAGGCTACCTTTCCCCTTCATTAATAACTTTTCTCTGGGACGATCTTCTTTGCTCCAGTTTTTTATATTTATTTTATTTAATTTCCTGTTATTAGACATATATTTGAATATAAAAAAAGAGCTGCCGTACCTCTACGGCAACTCTTACCTCAAATTTTTTACAGCTGATTTACATGCTTCATTACTTTTGACTTCCAGCGATCCGCCTTTTTATGATGGATCACATTTCGCTTCGCCAACCGATCAATCTGGGAGATCACCTCCGGCAATAGTTCATTGGCTTCTTTCTTTTTTTCTGTCTGAAGTATCTTTTTTACCAAATTTTTCGTAGTTGTTTTATAATAATTATTATGGGCTCTACGCTTTCTATTTTGGCGTAAGGCTTTTTCAGCATTTTGAGTAATAGGCATAAATTATAAGTTTTCTTCTTTTGTTAAGTAGTCACAAAATTAGGTAATTTTCCCTTAACGCCAAAATAGAACTCTTACTATATCCTAATAAAAAAACTATAGGTTTTAAATAAAATTTTGTTTACTTTAAAAAAACAAACATTATTTTTGCCCCAAGCAAGAGGTCAAAACTTATAAAGCAGAAAAAGTTGAATCGTTTAGGATTCTATAGTAACACTATTAATTTTATAACAACCTCAAAAAGGAATCAATCGGCGGTCCAACGGGCAATTTTATCTTTCAATTTTCTCAAGCACATAACAAAAATTCGCACTTTTAAATATGGACAAGCACTCCTATATAGGTAACGTCCATCTAAACTATCTGGAATCCTTATATCAAGATTACCAAAAGGATCCTTCTTCTATTGATCCCGAATGGCGTAAATTTTTTGAAGGATTTGACTTTGGCCTTTCTCAAGGTGAAGGGGAAGAACAACTCTCTCCCAAGGAGTTTAAGGTTTGGAATTTAATAGAAGCTTACCGACATAAAGCCCACTTGATATCAAAGACAAATCCTATTCGGGAACGAAAAGATCGCCATGCTAATCTTAAACTCAATGACTTGGGCTTATCGGAAGAAGATCTGGACCAGGAGTTTTTTGCAGGCAAAAGTCTCGGATTAGGGAAAACCACTCTCCGTAATATTTTAGACCACCTCGATAAAATTTATTGCCGTTCCATCGGATTTGAATACATGCATGTTATAGAAAAAGATGAGCTGGAATGGTTGCAAAAAAATATTGAGAAAGAGACATTAGAAATCAACTTTCCAATTGAGAAGAAAAAACACATCCTAAAAAAACTTAATGAAACAGTTGTATTTGAAAAGTTTCTCAACACCAAATATATCGGGCAAAAGCGATTCTCATTAGAGGGAGGAGAAACTACGATTCCAGCTCTTGACCACATTATTAATACTTGTGCGCAAAACGGAATGAAAGAAGCCGTTATCGGAATGGCCCACCGGGGGCGACTGAATGTGCTAGCGAATTTATTGGGTAAAACTTATGAACAAATATTTAGTGAATTTGAAGGGGATATCAACCCGGATCTTACGATGGGAGATGGAGATGTCAAATACCATGTGGGTTTCAACTCTAAAGTAAATACCCCTTCAGGCAAAGAAGTAAACATAAAATTAGCTCCCAATCCTTCTCACCTTGAAGCAGTCACTCCAGTAGTACAAGGATATGCCCGAGCTAAAGCAGATAACAAATACAATGACGATTATAATAAGATCCTTCCTATCCTTATTCATGGAGATGCTGCTCTAACGGGCCAGGGTGTAGTATATGAGGTTACCCAAATGTCGCAATTAGAGGGATATAAAACAGGAGGTACGATACACTTTGTTACTCCACCAGCATTGCCACAAGTATCAACGCCCCTGTTATTCATGTCAATGGGGATGATGTAGAAGCTGTTATTTACGCTGTTGATTTAGCAGCCCGCTACCGGCAAAAGTTTCATAAAGATATTTATGTAGATATGGTCTGCTACCGGCGGCACGGCCATAATGAAGGGGATGATCCAAAATTTACTCAACCTAACTTATACGCCATTATATCTCAACATCCCAACCCGCGGGAAATATACACAAACCAACTCATTGAAAGTGGTGCTATAGAATCGGAGATGGCCAAAAAGATGGACCGTTCATTCTGGGATGATTTACAAGATAAACTCAATACAGTCCGTAAAGACGACAACTCTTTTGCACCACCTGCCCCCCAAGCAGAACCCGCCTGGAAAGAATTCAGAAAATCCAAGCCGGAAGATTTCATTTCTTCCCCCGAAACCGCTATCGATCAAGAAACTATAGATAAAGTAGTACAAGGACTGGTCCATATACCTGATAATTTCCACCCCCTCTCGAAAGTTGAGCGTATGTTAAAGAAGCGGCAAGAAAAATATTTTGATGCAGGCAAACTGGATTGGGCTTCTGCTGAACTGTTAGCTTACGGTTCTTTATTAATCGAAGGCAAGAATATACGTTTCAGCGGTCAAGACTCTATCAGAGGAACCTTTTCCCACCGTCATGCTATATTATATGATGCTGAAACCAACGAAGAATATGAACGCTTAAACCATCTTTCTGATAAACAAGGTGAATTCCGTATTTATAACTCTCCTTTATCAGAGTTTGGCGTGTTAGGGTTTGAATACGGCTATTCTATTGCCTCTCCCGATGTATTAACCATTTGGGAAGCTCAATTTGGAGATTTTGCCAACGGTGCCCAAACCGTCATTGATCAATTTATTACTTCCTCTGAATCTAAGTGGCAGCAGATGAGTGGTATTGTTATGTTATTACCGCATGGATATGAAGGACAAGGGCCAGAACATTCTAGTGCTCGCTTAGAACGATTTTTACAAGCTTGTGCAGAATTTAACATAACCGTCTGTAACTGTACTACCCCTGCTAACTTTTTTCACCTGTTGCGTCGTCAATTGACTTGGCCCTTTCGAAAACCGCTCATCCATATGTCACCCAAATCATTGCTACGTCATCCTCAATGTATCTCTTATGAAGAAGATATCAAGCAAGGCGGATTTCAAGAAATATTAGACGATGAATATGCAGGTCAATCACCAAAAAAAGTAAAACGGGTATTACTTTGCTCCGGGAAAATCTATTATGATCTATTGAAAAGACAGCAAGATAAAGAACGCGATGATATAGCTATCGTACGGTTAGAACAACTTTATCCGCTTCCCTTTAAACAATTAGATAAAATAGTAGAAAAATACAGTAATGCAGAGTTCAAATGGGTCCAGGAAGAACCGGCCAATATGGGAGCATGGACCTATATTTTAAGTTGTTACCGCAAAGTGCAATTAGAAGTAATCTCTCGAAAAGCGAGTGCTTCCCCCGCTACCGGTTACAAAAAAATTCACAAAAACACACAGCAAACTATTGTTGATGAAGCTTTCGACTTAAAATCGAAAGCCCCTCAATCAGAAAGAACAACTCAAAAACGACAAGAAGCTAAAACTTAATATATTTATGAGTATGGTAGATCTTAAGGTCCCTCAAGCAGGAGAATCTGTTTCAGAAGTTATTATTGCCGACTGGCTTAAAGAAGACGGTGATTATGTAGAAATGGATGAGCTGGTATGTGAGTTAGAGTCGGATAAAGCTACATTGGAATTACCAGCAGAACAAGCGGGTCAACTCAAGATTGAAGTGGAAGCTGGTGAAGAAGTAGAGATCGGGCAAGTCATTGGAAAGATCGACACCGATGCTTCCCCTCCAGATAAAGAAAAAGGAGAGAAAGGAGAAGATGCTAAACAAGAGAAAGAAAAAGTTGCTGCTTCTTCCGCCCAAAAAGAAAAAGCCAGTTCTTCTTCAGAAGAAAAATATACCACTCAACACGCCTCTCCTGCGGCCGCCAAGCTAATGCGAGAAGAAGGATTAGAACCCAATAATATAGAAGGTACAGGGAAGGATGGCCGTATTATCAAACAAGATGTGAAGGATGCGCTAAAAAAACAAAACGGGCAAGATAAGACAACCACTGAAAAGGCCCCTCCTTCTCCAAAGAAGGAAGAAGAGAAAGAAGAGGAAGAAGAGAAAGAACCCGTCTCCGAAACCTCCTCTCCTTCCGATGCAGATCTCTCCTCTTTATTGGAGCCAGAAGGTGATTTTTCCCGAGAAACACAGCGGGAACGCATGTCAAGCCTCCGAAAAACAGTGGCCCGCCACCTGGTGTCCGCCAAGAACGAGACGGCCATGTTGACCACTTTTAACGAAATTGACATGAGTAAAGTCATTGAAGCACGAAATAAATACAAGGAAAAATTTGAAGAAAAACATGGGGTGCGTTTGGGCTTTATGTCATTTTTTACAAAAGCCTGCTGTGTAGCTTTAAAAGCTTTTCCCCAAGTTAATGCCCTTATTGACGGTGATGAACTCGTTTATCATGATTTTTGCGATATCGGTATTGCTGTTGCCACACCGAAAGGGTTAGTAGTCCCTGTCATCCGAAATGCTGAATCTTTAAGTATACCGCAAGTCGAAGCTAAAGTGCGGGACTATGCCAAAAGAGGTCAAGAAAATAAAATCAAGCTCAATGAAATGGAAGGGGGAACGTTTACTATCACTAATGGTGGTGTTTTTGGTTCCCTTATTTCCACTCCCATTTTAAACGCTCCACAATCAGCCATATTAGGCATGCATAAAATTGAAGAGCGGCCCGTCGCTATCGATGGAGAAGTAAAAGTGCGGCCTATGATGTATGTGGCGTTATCTTATGACCACCAGGTCATTGATGGACAAATTTCCGTACGGTTTTTAGCTAAGATCAAAGAGATGATTGAAAATCCGGAATATTTATTAACTGGCGGAGACCCCGTGCAGAAATTGCTGGAATTATAACTGTACTACTATCCCCGCTTTTACTACTAATATATCCTCAATAAACAGGAAGCTCAAATCCTATTAGAGCGTTCTTTGCATTGTTCCCCGAATTTGAGCGTGGAATTTTTCGGAAGTTTAAAAGAAGCATTAAATTTGGGACCTCATTTATTTCAACAATAAACTCTTAAACGCTCATTTATGGCTCAATATGATGTAACAATTATTGGCTCCGGCCCTGGCGGATATGTAGCTGCTATTCGTTGCGCTCAGCTCGGTATGAATACAGCACTTATAGAAAAATATAATTCGCTCGGTGGCACCTGCTTAAATGTAGGCTGTATACCTTCTAAAGCTTTGCTTGATTCTACCCATCACTATCAAGAACTCAATGAGAAATTTAAAGAGCACGGCATTAATGTAAAAGAGGCGGAAGTAGATATGGAGCAAATGATCAAAAGGAAAGATAAAGTAGTAAAGAAAACCTGCAAAGGGGTAGAACATTTAATGAAAAAGAATAAAGTAGATACTTATCAAGGAATCGGAGAGTTTCAAGATAAAAATACTATTACTGTCCACAAGGAAAAAGAAGACAACCTTACTATTTCTACTAAAAATACAATCATAGCTACTGGTTCAAAACCAGCTTCTCTTCCCGGGGTAGACACCGAAAAAAAACGTATTATCACCTCTACAGAAGCGTTAGACCTCACCTCCCCTCCGAAAGAAATGGTAATTATTGGCGCCGGCTATATCGGGTTGGAAATGGGGTCCGTGTTTGCCCGAGTAGGGACGAAAGTAAAGGTTATCGAGTATATGGACCGGATCCTACCCCATATGGATAAAGATTTGGGAAGGAGTTTAAAAAAAGCGTTAGATGGTTTAGATATAGAATTTTACTTGAGTCATGAAGTTCAGGAGGCAGTTGCTAAAGGGCCCAAAGTAACTGTAAAAGCAAAAAATGATTCCGGCAAGGAACAATCTTTTAAAGGTGATTACTGCTTAGTAGCTGTAGGGCGACAACCTTATACCCAAGGATTAGGGCTAGAAAACATCGGTTTATCAACAGATAAAAATGGCAAAATCCCGGTAGATGAAAATCTAGCCACGGATGTGGAAGGCGTATATGCCATCGGTGATGTGATCGATGGCCCGATGCTAGCTCACAAAGCAGAAGAAGATGGTATATTTGTAGCCGAACGATTAGATGGTCAACTGCCCCATCTCGATTATAACCTTATTCCGGGTGTCGTATATACTTGGCCGGAAGTAGCCAGTGTCGGGCAAAATGAGGAACAATTAAAGGACGCGGGCCAAGAATACAAAGTAGGTCAATTTCCCTTTCAAGCCAGTGGCCGAGCCCGAGCAAGTATGGATACCGAAGGATTTATTAAAGTTTTAGCCGATAAAAAAACCGATGAAATCTTAGGAGTCCAAATGATCGGACCTCGTATAGCCGATCTAATTATAGAAGGGGTGGTCGCTATGGAATACCGGGCCAGTGCTGAAGATATTGCCCGTATGTCACATCCTCATCCCACCTATACAGAATCATTTCGTGAAGCTTGTTTGGCTGCCACATCAAACCGAGCCTTACACCTCTAACAATTATCATTACTTTTATTAGTTAGGGAGAAATATTGCTTTTCTTCTTTTTTTTGGATATCTTTTTTTCAAAAATTTTCCTACTATGCGAAAATTATGTACTCTCCTTTTATGCAGTTTATTTCCTGTTTGTTTCTTAAACGCTCAAACTAATTTTACTAAACTCTACGGGAGTGACAGCACAGCGGAACGAGGTTTCCATATCACTACTACCCAAGATGAAGGCTATATCATTACCGGTACTACTTTTGACGGGACTGACCAAGACATTTTTGTATTAAAAACAGATCGTACGGGTAATCAAGAATGGTTTCAGATCATTGGTGGCCCCAATAACGAGAGAGGACTACACATTCAACAAACCCCCGATGGAAATTACTTATTGACAGGGTTTACGCAAAGCTTCGGCCCCGGTGGACAATCGCTGTTGTTAACTAAATTCAATACCAACGGCGATACCCTATTTACTAAGGCTTATGGCGGAGGAGGGAGCGAACAAGGTATTCAATCTATTACCACTGTGAACGGCAATCATCTTATACTCGGTCAAACCAACTCTCCCTTTGCTCAAGCAGGTAGTAAAGATATTTATCTAGTTAAAACCAATTCATCCGGAGACACTATTTTCACTAAAACATACGGGGGTAATCTCAATGAGGTAGGTAAAGGTATTCAATCGCTATCGGATACCACCTTTCTTATTGTAGGTATGAGCCGCAGTTATGGCCCTGGCGGGGAAGATATGTACCTCCTAAAAATCAACCTAAAGGGGAAAGTTCTATGGGATAAAGCTTATGGAGGCCCTAATAGTGAAATGGCAAATGCTGTGACCGTCGGTTCTAATAACCAAATTGCTATAGCCGGCCACACCTCTTCTTTTGGTATCGGACAAAAAGATGGCTTTTTACTGACTACTAACGATACAGGCAAGATCGAAAAAGCTTATACCATTGGATCGAGCAGTGATGATATTGTCCGAAGTATCCTGTTTGCTGATTCGGGCTATGTTATGAGTGGGGATTGGAAGTACCTTTCGGGAAATACAGATATGTTTATGGCCCAATTTCTAAATGGTGACACAACGTGGACCCACCGATACAGCAGTGCTCAAAACGACTTTAATGGTAATTTAACTTCAGCCTGGGAAGAAGGCTATGTATTGACAGGACAGTTAACAAATTTGTTTTCTACCAACGCTTCTCTTATTACTACCAATCTAACAGGCCACGGAGCGGGTTGTTATGAAAAACAACTCAACGCTACTGTCAACGACGTCACCTCACTCGTCATGGCTACCCATACCATTAACACCCAAGTTAATGCCGGAGGTCAAATCAAAAGCTCCACTTGGCCCACACTTATCACTCCTGTAACAGACAGCACTTTAT
>CAZIGO010000051.1:0-2644 GCA_964538595.1 uncultured Chitinophagales bacterium
GTGCGATATCCCCTACTCGTTGATGAGGATATACCTTTACTTTTTTCTTTTCCGGCGGGGTTTTTTTATGACGTTCTTTACTCCAATATCTGTAATACCCAGCTCCCACAGCTCCTATTATTCCACCTAACCAACTGCCTTTCAATGATAATAGCATTTGCTGAGGATGAGCCGCAAACGTAGCATAGTCAGTAAACAACATCACTAATTTATAGCCTACTACAAAACCGATGACAGCAGCTATCACTATTTCTTTTAATGAAGCCGGTTGTCCAACGGTAATAGTGGTTTCAGTGGGCTCCAGAAGGCCCTCTTCCTCTTTTCGCTTCAATTCCCGACTCATAATATACGCCGCGGTGAGAAAAGCAATAGCCACAAAAAACCCAAATGTTTGTATAGGCAGAGGGAAAAATACGCCTGTTAAATCCTCTATCAGATGTGAAATAGTAGGATACATACCCTATAAGATTTATTGAGTAAAATTTACTTGGACCTATTCATCGTTCTTCGTTTACAAATTAAAGTAAAATATTTATGGCTTCATAGCAGCAGATGAAATTCTTTTATTCGCTATGTTGAAGTAACAGTCTAATGAACTCAATAAGTGAACAAAAAAATCATGCCTTTAAAATAGGGCCGGTGTTAACCGATATCCGCTACTTCTTTTGCAGGGAAAGAAGCTGGCTGCGGCGGCATACATACCATACCCTTCCGATCTTCTTCTATACAATCCAGTTGAACTTGTTGAAGAGTATTAGTAAGATCAGGTCGGTAGGATCGTTTTACTTTGATATAGTTATCAGTAAAACCATACATCGCACCCTTATTATTCGCATCCTCAAACAAAACTTCTCGTTTTTCACCCACATGTTGTTCATAAAACGCCCGACGCTTTTTATTAGATAAGATCCTTAGCATCTTATTTCGCTTTTTACGCTCTGGTTTTGGCACTACCTCTTCATATTGCAAAGCGGGAGTATTAGACCGTTCGGAATATGTAAATACGTGCAAGTAACTAATATCCAGCTGTTTGATAAACTCATAAGTTTCCTGAAAATGCTCCTCACTTTCTGTTGGGAAACCGGTAATGACATCTACACCGATGCAACAATGAGGCATCCACTTTTTAATAGTAGACACCCGTTGAGCATAGAGCTCTCGTAAATAGCGACGGCGCATACGTTTTAATATTTCATTGCTGCCTGATTGTAGAGGAACATGAAAGTGCGGGACAAATCGTTTAGAACGAGCTACGAACTTAATAATATCCTCTTCTAACAAGTTAGGTTCAATAGAGGAGATCCGAAATCGATCAATCCCCGTTATATCATCTAAGGTTTCTATCAACTCTAAGAAAGTCTCTTGCCGTTGTTTACTATCCTTTCGCTTTCCAAAATCTCCTACATTGACCCCTGTCAAGACGATCTCTTTAACGCCTTGCCGGGCCAAGTAACGAGCATTGTCTACGACATTGGAAATAGAATCGGAACGACTTTGCCCACGAGCCAGCGGAATCGTACAAAAAGCACAGTGATAATCACATCCATCTTGTACCTTTAAAAAGGCCCGAGTACGATTACCATAGGAGAAGGCTTCAGTAAAGAAGTTAGCGTCTTCAATATCACAAGAGTAAACAGCTGTTTCATTTTCGAATTCGGCTTCCAGTTTAGCCAGATACTCCGGTACCTTAAACTTTTCAGTGGCTCCCAATACCAAATCAACTGCCTCAATTTCCGCTATTTCTTGAGGTTTTAACTGAGCATAACAACCTACCACGATAACATAAGACTCGGGGGAAATACGTTTGGCTTTTCGAATAATACGTCGACACTCTCTATTCGCATTATTGGTAACAGAACATGTATTTATTACATACACATCTGCTTTTTCTTTAAACCCAACTTCTTCGAACCCTTCTCTTTTCATGCTATCTGATATAGAAGAGGTTTCTGCATAGTTGAGTTTACAACCTAGTGTATAAAAAGCTGCTCTTTTGTTTGTTGTACCCATAAAAACAAAGATAAGAAAGTTTTGGAGAAACCTTGTAATCCTAAGTTTATGAAAGGATAGGGCTCAATTATTAGATTACTGGCTAATAATGAATACAAAAAGTGCATTTTTAAAAATATTGTTAGGAAACCAAAGAGCTCCCCTCCCTTGAATCTCTAAAATTTTTGTACTTTTGGGCCATATAACCATCAGAAAGGTCTACGTATGCTTAAAGTTGGTGTTTTAGGAGCCGGTCATTTAGGGAAAATCCACATAAAACTATTACAACAGATACCGGCAATAGAATTAATAGGGTTTTATGATCCTGATGAACAAGCCGCCCAAGCAGCCGTGGATCAATATGGAGTAAAACAATTTAATGATATCCAGGAGTTGATT
Source organism: uncultured Chitinophagales bacterium (assembly GCA_964538595.1). Lineage (GTDB taxonomy): Bacteria > Bacteroidota > Bacteroidia > Chitinophagales > CAZIGO01 > CAZIGO01. The sequence continues at coordinate 2,389 of CAZIGO010000051.1, forward strand.
GATACTTCAGATGCTGTTGATATAGTAACTACTACTCTCTCCCATTATGATTGCGCCGTCAAAGCATTGCGCAAAGCTAAACATGTGTTCATCGAAAAGCCGATGACTTACAATTTTCACGAGGCGGAGTCATTACTCGAGTTAGCAGAAGAAGCCAACGTCAAAGTGCAAATTGGTCATGTTGAACGATTTAACCCGGCTTTCTTGGCTGCCCAACAATATGAGCTGGCCCCCATGTTTATCGAAACCCATCGAC
>CAZIGO010000051.1:2654-13302 GCA_964538595.1 uncultured Chitinophagales bacterium
AGCGAGGAACGGATGTTTCAGTGGTATTAGATTTGATGATCCATGATATTGATATCGCTATGCACCTCGTTAACAGCAGTGTAAAAAATATTAAGGCAAACGGGGTTACCGTTATCAGTGACTCCCCTGACATAGCTAATGCACGACTGGAATTTGATAATGGTTGTGTAGCCAATTTAACAGCAAGCCGTATTTCTGTCAAGAAGATGCGTAAAATGCGATTGTTTCAACGGGATAATTACTTTTCTATTGATTTTGCCAATCAACAAACCAAAGTATTTAGTTTACGCGATACAGATAAAACAGCACAAGAGAACCCTTTCATCATCAATACCAAAAATGCTAAAAACAAGGCTATTCATATGGAGAAACCCACTATTGAACCAATCAACTCTATAAAAAAAGAATTAGAAGAATTTTATAATAGTATTGTCAATGATAATGAGCCTGTCGTCCCAGCCATAGAAGGATACCAAGCTTTATATGTAGCTCACCAGATCGTAGAAAAAATCGAAAAAAACGCCGTTTTTAAACAATAATTGTCCTTTCTCACCCATTATTATGATAACAAGCTAATTATGGTACCTTCTCAAGATGGTATACTTAATGTAATTTTGTTTGTAGCGTGTTGTCTCCTATTGGCAAGTTGTGATATTATTAATCCGGATGAACCCACCCCTAGTTATCTGCATATCAATAATATACAACTTAAAACCGACTACTCAATCGAAGGCACTGCCTCTCATAATATAACTGACGCTTGGGTTTATGTCGATAATGACTTAATAGGCATGTATGAACTGCCGGCTACCTTACCCGTTTTAAAGAAGGGAGTTCAAAATATTAAAGTACGGGCAGGAATTAAACAAAATGGGATATCAGACACTCGTGTTTTCTATCCCTTTTATGATTTTTATGATACTACCCGTCAGTTATCCCCACTTAAAGTAGATACGCTTCAACCTGTTGTAGAGTATCTCGATCAAAATAAAATCACTTTTGCATGGATAGAGGATTTCGAGTCGGGAAACAGTATTGAAAAAGTAGGCAGCCCAGCTACTATAGAGCGAACCCCTTCCGGCGCATCACCGGACTTTCTCAAAAACTGGGTCGGCAAGATCACATTAAACAGTAGTGCCGATGAATTTTTCGGACAATCCCTTCAACAATTTCCTCAGCCCGACAATAACAAAGAAGTTTATTTAGAATTAAACTACAAATGCAGTCATGAATTCTCGGTTGGCATCACTGGAGAAATCAATGGTAAGCAACGATCTCAGCTGAAAGTAACGATAAATGAAAAAAACTACTGGAATAAAATCTATATTGATTTCAGCAAAGAAATCCAACAATATACGGGCGACTACAAAATCATATTCTCGACCCGTAAACCCGATTCAATTAGCAGTGCTGAAATTTATCTTGATAACCTAAAGTTAATCCATTTCCAATAATAATGAAGCGGAATAATGCTGTATTTGTTTATCTAGCCGGTGATTTTGTAATAGCACTAATTTCATGGGCAGCGCTCTATTTATACCGCAAGGCTACGATAGAAGCATTATCATGGAACACAATCGGTGAACAAATTCAACAAGATATTAATTTTTGGTTAGGTCTGCTGATAGTTTCTTTTTTTTGGATTTTTGTATACTATTTGACCGGTTTTTATAAAGATATTTATCGTAAGTCTCGACTAGCTGAAGTATGGCAATCTTTTGTCGTCATCCTGCTCGGTACCATTCTCCTCTTTTTTGTTCTAATACTTGATGATTTTGTAACCCATTATCAAAATTATTACAAATCCTTTCTCTTTTTATTCACCTTACACGCGGCTTCTACCATTACATGGCGTTTAGTATTTACCACCTACACAAAAGTTCAAATAAAAAAGGGCAAAGTTGGCTTCAATACACTTATTATCGGCAGTAATGAGAATGCTGTGGAGTTGTATAACAACATCCAGAAACAAGAAAAATCTTTAGGATATTACATCAAAGGATTTACAGAGGTAAATGGGGAAGGGGCTAACGGATTAAAAGAATATGTTCCCAAACTGGGAGAGCTCAACAATCTTAGGCAATGTATCAAAAAATATGATATCGAGGAAGTCATTATTGCAATTGAATCCTCTGAACACGACAAGATATCTGATATTTTAAACATATTGTCCGATACAAATGTGATTATTAAAATTATCCCCGATATATATGATATTATTATCGGGTCCGTACGCGTCAACAATGTGTTCGGTGCTCCTTTAATAGAGATATACCCGGACTTAATGTATACTTGGCAACGGGCCATCAAAAGAGCCATGGATACGACCATAGCCCTACTTGTGATGATATTCCTTTCCCCCTTATACTTGTATTTGGCTATACGGGTTAAACTTTCTTCACCGGGCCCTATTTTCTATCAGCAAAAACGTATCGGGCGGCATGGTAAATCATTTTACATTTACAAGTTCCGCTCTATGTACCAAGATGCTGAAAAAGACGGTCCCCAACTGTCTTCAAAAAATGATCAACGCGTTACCAATTGGGGAGCTGTCATGCGGAAATGGCGTCTCGATGAACTTCCCCAATTTTATAATGTATTAAAGGGGGATATGTCAATAGTAGGACCCCGGCCGGAGCGTCCTTACTACGCCAAAAAGATAATAAAGAGAGCTCCTCATTACAAGCATCTGCAAAAAGTAAAGCCGGGCATCACATCGTTAGGTATGGTTAAATTTGGATATGCTTCCACCGTATCTGATATGATAGAGCGCATGAAGTATGATATCCTGTACTTAGAGAATATGTCGTTAGCTCTCGATTTAAAAGTTATACTCTATACTTTGGTAACTATCGTCCAGGGAGAAGGCCGATGAACTCTGTATCCTTTATACGTTCTAGTCACAGGAGGTAATTAATTAAAACTGTAATCTACCCGAGGCAATGTATCGAGCTTTTCAGCAACGTGATCATTAAATTCTATTTTGGCTTTGCGTGAAGGCATCTGAACAGATACACGATCCTGGGGATCCTTTATTTTAAATTTAATTCGGCAGTTACCAGGATTTTCCTGGACCAAGTGATACAGTTGCCCGACCAAATCATCAGTAACGTTCTCAAGATTAAGATTGATAACGACTTCCTGTAACTTATGTTTTCGCACTTCAGAAAGCAACATCATATCTTTAATCTTGACTTCATGACGATCAAAGCGTTTGTTATAAATGGCAGGTCCCTTAACGTAGACGGGTGTTCCTTCTTCGAGAAAGTGTTTAAATTTTAAATAATCTTCTGAAAAAAGAGCTAATTGCACACTATCTGAATAGTCTTCGATCGTAAACAACCCAAATCTATTCCCTTTCTTACTCGTCAAATGTTTGGCTTCTGTGACCAATCCTCCGATAGCGACTCGTTTTCCCACCAGCCTCTCTAATTTTCGGATAGGGCGGCAAAAGTTTTCGATTTCCAACTTGTACTTATCTAGCGGGTGCCCCGAAATATAAATACCGGTTACTTCTTTTTCCTTTTGTAATTTTTCTATGTCCGACCACGGATCACACTGGGGAACTTCCGGTGTTTGAACTTCGGGCATTTCTTCTTCATTAAATAAACTTGCTTGTGAGGCATCTTGTTTTTTTTGATAAGCATTACCAAACTTTATCGCTTTTTGGATGGTCATCGGTGCTTCCTCATTCTCCTGATACAAATATTGAGCCCGATGATAGTCATCAATATTATCCAACGCCCCAGCATATACTAAAGCCTCCATTGAACTTTTATTTACCTTTTTCAGGTTAACCCGCTTGACTAAGTCAAAAAGATCCTGGTAGGGCCCATTTTCCTCTCTTTCCTCCACTATTTCACTCATAGCTGCATCACCTACTCCTTTAATAGCTGACAACCCAAAGCGTATGGCCCCTTTTTCATTAACCATGAATTTCGAGTAACTTTCATTGATATCAGGGCCGCGTACTTCCAATCCCATCCGCTGACACTCATCCAAGAAAAAATTGATTTTATCAATATTATTCATGTTATGAGTCAATACAGCCGACATATATTCAGCCGGATAATTGGCCTTCATATAGGCTGTTTTAAAAGCTACTACTGAATAGGCAGCTGAATGAGATCTATTAAAACCGTATTGGGCGAACTTTTCCATAATACCAAACACCTCTTCAGCTTTCTCTTTATCTACTCCCTTCTGCTGGGCCCCCTCAATAAACTCTTGCTTTTGTTTTTTCATCACTTCCATCTTCTTCTTACCCATCGCCCTCCGCAAAATATCCGCTTTGCCCAGTGAAAAATCAGCCATAATTTGGGCAGCTTGCATAATCTGTTCCTGGAATACCATAATACCATAGGTGGGCTCTAATATATCTTCCAACCATTCATGAGGATACTCTACTTTTTCCTCACCATGCTTCCGACGAATAAAATCCGGAATAAAATCCATAGGGCCAGGACGATAAAGGGCGTTCATTGCTATAAGATCCTCTATATCGGTAGGCTGCAATTCTTTTAAATAGGAACGCATGCCCTTGGATTCAAACTGAAACGTACCAATTGTTTCTCCGCGTTGATATAACTCAAAAGTGGCTTTATCATCTAAAGGGATATTGTTGATATCTATTTCGGTACCATGCCGATGTTGTACATTTTTTATGGAATCTTTAAGAATGGTCAATGTTTTAAGTCCTAAAAAGTCCATTTTAAGCATCCCTGCATCTTCAATATAATCACCTTCGAACTGCGTAACATATAAATCGGAATCTTTGGTTTTACAGACCGGAATATATTCTTTTAGATCATCAGGAGCTATAATGATACCTGCTGCGTGCAACCCCGTATGACGCACGGAACCTTCGAGTATCTCAGCATATTTAAGTGTTTTACGCAGATGGTCCGGCCCACTTTCCCGTATCTCCTTTAAATCTCTTTTTTGTTCAAAAGCTTCCTGTAAAGAAACTCCTTGACCTTCCGGCACCATTTTGGCTAATTTGTCAGCTTCTCCGAGGGATACATTTTGAACGCGGGCTACATCGCGTATTGCCATCCGGGCTGCCATACTACCGAAAGTCACTATTTGGGCCACTTGTTTTTCTCCATACTTTTTGACACAATAATCGATGACTTTATCCCGTCCATCATCATCAAAATCAATATCGATATCCGGCATACTTACGCGTTCCGGGTTGAGGAAACGCTCAAATAATAAGTTATACCGAATAGGATCGATATTAGTAATGCCGTTACAATAAGCTACTGCTGACCCCGCCGCTGATCCACGCCCTGGCCCAACAATAACATTCAACTCCCGGGCTGCTTCAACAAAATCCTGTACAATAAGAAAATACCCCGCAAAGCCCATTTCACTAATAATTTTTAACTCATGATTCAAGCGCTCTTTTACTTCTTGAGTAATTTTCCCATATCGTTGTTTAGCTCCTTCAAAGGTGAGATGACGCAAATACTCTTCCTGTGTTTCGAACCCCTCCGGCAACTTATAATGGGGCAACATAATGTCACGTTTCAAGTCGAGCGGTTCTACTTTATCCACTATTTCCTGCGTATTCTCTAACGCCTCGGGGATATCACCAAAAGTTTGCTCCATCTGCTTCCGCGTCTTAAAATAATATTCTTGTGAACTGAACTGCAGGCGGTTCGGGTCATCTAAATCACTCCCTGTCTGCAAACACAGTAATATATCGTGCGCCTTAGAATCCTCCTCTTCTAAGTAATGGACATCATTAGTAGCTATTTTTTTGACGTGGTGTTTTTTGGACCACTCCAATAGTACTTTATTTACTTTATCCTGATCTTCTATATTATGGCGCTGTAACTCGATATAATAATCATCACCAAAAATGTCGAGCCACTCTTTGAAGAGGGCTTCACCTTCTTCCTCTCCTTTATCAAGAATAGTTCTCGGTACCTCTCCTTGAATGCAGCAGGTACTAGCCATCAAACCTTCACGGTGCTGTCGTATTAAATCTTTATCTATACGGGGTTTATAATGAAAGCCTTCTAAATATCCTAAAGAGCAAAGTTTAGAGAGGTTTTTATAACCTTTTGCGTTTTTAGCCCATAATATTTGATGGTATCGATGCTGTCCTTTTTTCTCAAAACGGTCTTCAGTAAGATAAAACTCACACCCCACAATAGGTTTTACACCTTGCTTATGGGCTTCCGCTACAAATTCAAAAACGCCAAACATATTACCATGATCACTGATGGCGACTGCTCCCTGCTCATCCTTATTTACTTTCTTCATCAAATCTTCTATCCGGCTGGCACCATCCAATAGAGAATATTGAGTATGTAAATGTAAATGACTAAAAGCGGGCATAAGCAGGAAGTTTTAATAAATAATTTTTGCAGAAAGCTGGTTTCGAAGTTTATTAATACGTTGCTTGGATAACTTTTTATTCCCCGACAAATCCAGTTTTTCCAGTTGAGTTAACTTTTTGAGACCGTCCGGCAACGCTTTCAAATTATTGTTTGCCACATTTAACACTTCAAGATTTTGCAGTTGAGTTATTTGCTGGGGCAGTTTTTTGATTTGGTTTTCACTAATATTCAATGTTATCAGATTTTGTAATCGTCCAATAGAAGCGGGCAACTTTTTCAACCGCGTATTCCACAGATTAAGTTCCTTTAATTGAGATAATCCCCCGATAGAGGAAGGTACTTGACCTAAAGGATTAAATCCTAGATAAAGATATTCCAACTCGGTAAGATTCGATATAGCAGTGGGCAATCGGTTAATATTATTAAAACTCAGGTTAAGTTTCTTTATCCCTGGTATATTAAACAGCGCCGGCGGTATTGTGTTTATTTCATTATGAGTTAGTTGTAAATTTCTGAGCTCTTTCATTTCAGAAAGTTCTTCGGCAACTGCTTTAAAGCTAGCCGCTGGATTATTAGAAAGGTTTAAGGTCTGTAACTGCTTAATATTAGAAAAAGAGGAAGGTAATTGTTTAAAGTTGTTTTGTTTTAAGTTTAGATATTGTAATGAAGTAAGCTGACCAAATTGTTTAGGTAACTTTAATAGTTTATTAAACTCTACATTTAAGTATGTTAGATCCTTTAACTGCCCAATACCGGTGCCTAATGAGACAAGGCGGTTATTAGTAAAATCCAACCTTTTTACACTCTTTAACTTACTTATATTAGACGGTACCCGTACCATACCATTAGAAGAGAGTACAACGGTGTGTAAATGCTTTAATTGTCCCAATCGATCAAAAGTTTTTCGCATATTGAGTTGGGCATTATTTCCCAAGTCCACCAATTGTAGATACTTTAAAGAAGTGAAGGCGGGGGGTATTGTTTCCAGGTTATTATCGTTGAGATATAAATATTGTAGTTTTTTTAGCTGTTTTATTTTGGAAGGTAACTTTTTTATTCCCTTACCGTTGAGCACTAGCTTATAAACCTCATCTTGGTTCTTTAATGCCTCTTCCAGGGATAAATAACTCTTTTTATTATTAAGTTCAGTGGAATCCAATATTTGCGCATAGGTTGTTGTTAAAGTGAGGGAAAATAATAACAAACCTGTAATTATTATTCTTAACATAATAAGTAGTTTTAGTATGAGTATACAGTGTTAATCAACCGTGGCTTCAAGCTCGGCGGAATTCACCTGGCCAGGCTGAATATTCAAATATTCTTTTCCTTCTAACTGACCATCCATATATATTCTCAATTCATAGTCTTGGGGATCATCGCTGGCATCCACCTGTTCTTTATAAAAAAGTTTCAGAGATCGACCCTTTTTAAATTGAGCTTCATAAGTCCAAATACTGCTATTGACATGATGATTATACTTAGTTTGCATAATACCCGCTTCATCTTTATAACGAAGTTCTTCCGCCCATATATCGCCCTGGTTCAAATCCTCAATCTCATATGTAACATAACGGTAATTATCGGAAGTGTTATAATTATTATTATCTGTATCACAGCTTTGCAGTCCAACAAAAGTGACAAAAAGTAATAAGAGATATCTGATAAGGGATTGCCACATAAGCACTTACTTCAAATTATATCCCTTGTCCTGCAATAACTCTTTAACTTTTTCTCGTTGATCTCCCTGTAACAGCACTTGTCCTTCTTCAATCGTACCGCCCGTACCACACTGCTTTTTGAGCATTTTTGCAAATTTTTTTAAAGCTGTCTCATCACCATTATATCCCTCGATCAATGTCATTTCTTTTCCCTTTCTATTTTTAGTATCTAATTGTACCGAAAGGTATTGCTCTGCAGGGGGGAAGGCATAAGAGCCATCTTTGTCTTGTTCAGAAGAATTATCGGAATGGGTAGAATAAACGATATTTAACAACATAAACACCGGGCTTTACATCAAAAATAAAGAAATAAACTCAATTGAGAAAACCGGAGGGAAGTGTACTATCAACATTTTAACGCATTAATTTCCACTATAACCCGGTAGAGGGCATTATAAGTAAAAAGAAGCACCTCCCCTCCCTTTTTTGGGAAGATGACCTCCGTTTTATTTAAAAACTTGTATTCTGTTTACATATTTATCAGATTTTAACTATTATGGAGCCGTAATATGTTAGTCAGTGAACGAATATTACCCATAATTATTACTATTTGTTTATTTCTTAGTTATTCTTCAATAACTCAAGCTCAACAAGATCGTAAAGAGCTTTATCTGGATTACCCGGTAGCCATTATCGGTTTAAAAGGGGGTGGGTTGACCCACACGATCATCAAAAAAGAAGAACTAACAGGCCAAAATAAAAACTTCAAAACTTCAATTAATAACACAGGTTTCCATTTTGGAGGAACTGCCGGTCCCTACTTTATATTAAAAACTTCAAAAAATATAGGTCTCCAAGTAGAAACAAATTACCAAAACTTACGGCATGAAGTTGATTACCAGGCTGTTTCCCATACAACAATAATGGATACAATACAACAACGGACCATTTCGGTACAAGCAGATATACAGGCCTCTACCCTTGAAGTTCCCCTACTTTTTAGCTATCGCCTACTAGATAAGAGTTACGAAATTTATACCAACGGGGGGCTATCCGCTTCATTTATACTAAGCACAAATAAAAGAGGGACAGAAAAAATAAGGACAGTCAAGCGACACCAAGGTCAAGTTATCGATCAATCGATAACTACCCATAAAAGCAATAAGATAAACTACAGTATGGAAGATGTGAGTATAGCGGGAAAACTTCGTATAGGTACCCTCATACCCGTCAATAAAAACTATTGCCGCATTGCGCTGGGCGCTTCCTCCGATATGTTTTCCCGGTTACCTTCCCCCTCCCCTCCTATTTTATTTTTCTCAGTACAAGCGGGATACCAATTTTACCTTACAGGAGATAAAACCACCTCTACCTTTTAGTGATTTTCCCTGCCAGTGAATTAAACTGTATTAGGAGGAAGGTAATTTAAAGAGGAGTGTTAATTATTTTTATCGGTGTTATCTTCGCCCGGGGTTTCCACTAACAGCGCAATATCATTATCCAGTACCTCCACAAAGCCGCTTTCTATAGAAAACTTTTTCCGACCCTCGCCCGTTTTTAAATGGATATTCCCCTCACGGAGAGAAGATATAATAGGCGCGTGATCCTTTAGTATTTCAAAACGGCCTTCTCGACCGGGCACTTCTACCGCCTCGGCTTCTCCTTTAAACAATTCTTTATCGGGTGTGAGTACACTAACTTGCATAAAATGGTACCGTTGTAATTATTTTTCTTTTGTTTCTTTGAGTATTTTCTCGCCTTTCTCAATAGCTTCATCGATAGTACCTACCAACAAGAAAGCGGATTCGGGATATTTATCTACTTCTCCATCCAGTATCATTTTAAACCCGCGGATAGTCTCTTCAATATCTACCAGAGTACCGGGCATTCCCGTAAACTGTTCCGCCACAAAGAAGGGTTGGGAGAGAAAACGTTGCACTTTACGCGCCCGATTGACAGTTGTTTTATCTTCTTCCGACAACTCATCCATTCCCAGGATAGCGATAATGTCCTGGAGCTCTTTATACCGTTGTAATATTTCTTTGACGCGTTGAGCGGTTTGATAATGTTCTTTACCCACACCATCAGGTGTAAGAATACGAGAGGTAGAGTCCAACGGATCGACCGCCGGATAAATCCCTAATTCAGCTAGTTTACGACTCAACACAGTAGTAGAGTCCAAGTGAGCAAAGGTAGTGGCCGGTGCGGGGTCTGTAAGGTCATCGGCTGGAACATAAACCGCTTGGGCCGATGTAATGGAGCCACTTTTAGTAGAGGTAATACGCTCCTGCATGACCCCCATTTCAGAAGCCAAAGTAGGCTGGTACCCTACCGCTGAGGGCATACGACCTAAAAGAGCGGAAACTTCTGAACCAGCTTGCGTAAAACGGAATATATTGTCTAAAAAGAAAAGTATATCACGGCCTCCACTTCCTTCTCCTTTCATTTCACCATCACGGAAGTATTCAGCTACTGTTAAGCCCGATAAGGCTACTCGTAGACGGGCGCCGGGAGGCTCGTTCATCTGACCAAAGACCAGTGAGGCCTGAGATTTCCGGAGTTCGTCAAAATCTACTTTATCTAAGTCCCAACCTCCTTTTTCCATCTCTTCTTCAAACTTCTCTCCATATCGTATAACGC